>DASRPN010000189.1:0-5686 GCA_035646355.1 Pyrinomonadaceae bacterium
ATGCGGCAATTGAGTGTATAACATTCAGAAGGCCGTGAGCCGTCTAGACTTCGCACCGAAACTTAAAGAGATCGAGGTAACGGATTTTAAGAAGGGGTTGGGAGTCTTTACGCCCAAGCCTGAAAAGCCGGTGTCGTTCGCTGCGCTGAAAGAAACTTTGAACAAAGCCGGGTACAAACTCGCCGCAGCAGACATAACAGTTGCCGGAAAGTTAGTAAAAGAAGAAAAGGGTTGGGCCATTGCCGTTCAACAATCAGGACAGCGAATAGCGCTCGCTGGTCCGAATCTGGATGTAGTAATTGGTGAAACGAGAGAAGACGATAACATCGAAGTAACAGGGGACTGGAAAACGGTCGGCAAAGGATCAACTGCACGCGAAACCATTTATCCGCCAGCCGCTAATGTTGCGAGTCGTCGCGCGCAGCCGGCAGCACCGATTTTTGCGAAGGTCAGCTTTAATGACCAGCCTCTTGGCGAAAACGTCGTCTTTTTTTCTGCGGCACCAGCAGCTCCGATCCGTGTGACCTCTCCAGGCCTCACTGTTTACAAGGGAGGATCGGTTACTCCCCGCGTGTACTTCATCAAACAACATTTCGGCGATTTACAAGTCCATCGCCAGATACTTGATTTGAGCGTTTCTTATACGCCATCGCCACGGCTGCAATTGGAAGGTGTAGTAACGTTCTCACGCACGGCATATGACGATGGAGGCACTTCCGGTTCTGGATTTGGCGTTGGAAACGTAACTGTTTGGGCCAAGTATCGTTTCTTTCGAACCGTTGAGACATACGGAGACAGACAAGCTGCGTTGCGAGTCGGCATGGAGCTTCCAACTGGCAAGAAGACCGCACCGAGCCAGGCACAGATCAATGTGCCGGACTTCGTGCGACAGCAGCTTACTCCAATCAGCGGCGGACTAAGTCCGCATCTCGACGTGGCTTTCTCTCAAGCCGGCGGTCGTTTTATCTTTGGCGGGAATGCAGAAGCGATTTTTCGCACGGAGCGAGAGGGATTTCGAATGGGCCATGAGCAACGTGTGAGCACCGACCTCGAGTATGTGTTACCCCGAGATCCACATAAGCCTGGAGGCGAGTTGTTCCTGATTCTTGAAACTACATTCGTTCATCGAAGCAATGGTCGACTCGATGGACTGAGAGTGTCGGGAAGTGGAGCAACTGAATATTATTTGGCACCGGGACTTCAGTACGCGGCGCACCCACGTTTCGTGGTCGAGGGCAGTTTTCAGTTTCCGGTCGTTCGCAACACAGGTGATTTAGCCCTGCGGACGGACCGAAACATCTTGCTAGGCGTTCGATGGCTGTTTTGAGATATCGCGTATGAAGAGAGTATTTGCCATCGCTCTATTGTTGCTGAGTTCTATGTGTGGTTTAGCCCAGTCTTGGCAAAAGGTTGAACTGGAGCTGAGGGATATAAATGGGCGAGCTCTGAAACTTGCGGATTACAAAGGGAAAGTATTGCTCATAAACTTTTGGGCCACATGGTGTGCGCCTTGTCGCTCCGAGATCCCCGAGTTGATTAAATTGCAGAGCAAGTATAGAGATCAGGGCCTCCAGATCGTTGGTATAACTTATCCGCCTGAGGAGCTTTCCGAAGTGCAGCGGTACGTGAAGAACGCCAAAGTAAATTATCCGATCGCCATCGGAACAAAAGCGACCAAAGCGCTGTTCACAACGAGCGAGACGCTTCCAATCTCCGTGGTGTTTGATCCCGACGGAAATGTAAAGCACATAATCGAAGGTATTCTGTATACGGACGAGTTTGATGAAAAGGTGAAGCCTCTCCTCATAAAACAATGATCGTTCTGTCAAATTCACTTCTCACTCGCGAGTTTGCCGTTTGTTAGTCGTGGCCTTCGTTTTCTTCGCCGCGCCGATCTGGGCCAGGATCTTCTTCGCCTCTCTCGCTTGCCATTGCGCGTTGTTCAGCCGCTCACGTGTCTGGCCGAGGTTCATTTTGCTCAGAGACGCCTGAGCTTCTTTAATGCCTCGAATCGCAAAGTTCAACCGCTCGCACACTTCTCTTAGCTGTTCCAACTCAGAATCTTCGGTCGATGACGGTGCAAACCCAACGGCACTCATTCGCGCAACTTAACGGTCCAATTTTCGCTTGGCAATCATTCAAAACCAGGAATCGTAGGGAAGTGTTACGCAGTTCCTGCTGCAAGGTGTGTTGGATGAACTGTTATGGCACGAAAGACAGAACAGTTAACGGTTGGGCGCAGGCGCATCACAATTTCGGGCCTCGATAAAATTCTTTATCCGGGAAAGAAATTCACTAAGGCGCGGGTCATCGATTACTACGTCAGCATTGCCAAATATCTGCTCCCACATTTGAAAGATCGTCCCGTCACGCTGAAGCGTTTTCCGGAAGGTGTGTTTGGCGAAGCGTTTTGGGAGAAGGACGCTCCGGCGTTCACTCCGTCATGGGTGAAGACTGGTTCGGTTCCACGTCGCGAAACGCCTGGGCCACCGATTCGTTACATCCTCATCAACGATCTGCCGGCGCTGGTTTGGGCTGCAAACCTCGACACGCTTGAAATCCATCCCTTCCTGCATCGAGCGCGACGATTGGACCGCCCGACCGCGATCGTCTTCGATTGTGATCCAGGCGAGGGGGCTGATTTGCTGGCTTGCGCGCGAGTCGCGTTAATGTTGCGCGAGGTGCTTCAGGAACTCGGTTTCGACTCTTACGTCAAGGTTTCGGGATCGAAAGGTTTGCAGGTTTACGTTCCACTCAATTCGGCCGTCACTTATGAGCAAACACAGCCGCTTGCCAAAGGAATCGCACAGTTGTTGGCCCAACGAGAACCGAAACTGATCGTCGCGGAAATGCCCAAACGTTTACGCACGAAGAGAGTATTTATCGACTGGAGCCAGAACACCGATTTCAAGACCACGGTTGGCGTCTACTCGTTGCGCGCGAAAACGTACCGTCCTTACGTGTCAGTCCCCATCCATTGGGATGAGGTTTCTGAGGTATTGCAAACTAAGGATACCGAGTCGCTGTTCTTCACACCGGAAGAAACACTCGAGCGTGTCGAAGAGGTGGGCGACGTGTTCAAACCCGTGCTCACGAAGGTTCAAAAGTTGCCGTCGGAGGTGCGTCGTTATTTCAAGCAGCAAAGTTCGCGCTCGTCGAAGCGCAGCGGAACGCTCGCGACCTATGAGGGTAAACGAGATTTCAAGAAGACCGCTGAGCCGAAACCCGGAGTTCGCGGACGCAGCCGTCAAGGCAGCCGCCGCCGCTTTGTAATTCAAAAACACGCTGCGAGTCATTTGCATTACGACTTTCGACTCGAGATGCACGACGTGCTGAAGTCGTGGTCAGTGCCGAAAGGCCCGCCGTTCAAAAAAGACGAACGCCGTCTCGCCATGCCGACTGAGGACCATCCGATCGAGTACCTCGACTTCGAGGGCATCATTCCGAAAGGCCAGTATGGTGGCGGCACCGTCATGGTGTGGGACATCGGCACCTACGATTTGATCGAAGGTAACTACTACAAAGGCATGCTGCGCGTCTATCTAAACGGCACGAAGCTGAAAGGCGAATGGACTTTACAACGATTTGCGACTAGCAGGGACGATCGCGATCGCGACAAGTGGTATCTGATCAAGACGGACGACAACACGCGCACCGTGTCGAAGAAGCGTGACGATGAATCGGCGTTGACGAAGCGATCGATGGAGCAGATTGCCTCAGCTCGCGATGCCGAGTGGCAGAGTAATCGACGTTAGTTATAAGAGATCACGACGAATGGTGTTCGCCGCTGTTCGTCGCTGACCTGGAGCGGGTTTTGAACCGTCTCGCGCGGGCGTCTTCCGACATCTTTTGCAACGCCGTATGCACCCTCAGGATGACGTCTTTTAGCTGGTTGAGTTCTTGCGGGTTTTTCTTTTCAGCCAGGATTGCGGCAGCTATCTCGCTGCTGAGTTCGTTGGAAATGGCCATGATGCTTTTTTTGAAGGAGTAGCGATCCTAGATTTGACGTGTTACGTCGATGTTAAATCCGTTGTTAATTAACGCGGCCCCGCCTCAGAAACGCTCCTTAACAAACATTTAAGGCGATATTCACCGCCCTTTAACCTTCGGGCAGTAGCGTGTCCATCCGAACACCGGAAAACGATTTACACGCGTAGCAACTACCGTCCCAGTTTATCTACAGGAGACTCATATGAACTTGTTTACCATTGTGGTCCACCGCCCGATCTTCTTACTGCTGACACTCATGTTCCTTTGCTTCGCCGCTCCGGCCGCAATGGCCCAGACGGGTACCGTCGGCACGTTGACCGGCGTCGTCACGGATCCAAACGGCGCGAATCTTCCGGGTGTCAGCGTCGTCGTGAAGAACCTCGCGACCGAGGCTACACGCACAGCAATCACCAACGGCGACGGGCACTGGACCTTGCCCGGTCTGCCGGTAGGAACTTACGAAGTCTCCTACGAGATAACCGGTTTCAAACGACTCGTACGAGATCGAGTTGAAGTGGAAGCCAGTGTGCCGCGCACGCTCGAAGACAAGCTCGAGATCGGTGAGATCGGAGCGGTCATCAACATCACGGAAGGCGCGGCACTCATTACTCCTGAAACATCCGCTGTCGCGCGCCAGCTCTCGTCCGAACAGCTAGTCGAAGTTCCCACTTCAACACGCAGCTTCACGCAGCTCTTATCAACTGAAGCAGGCGTCAACACCGAACTCTCACCAGTACTGACAAACGGCAACGGTAATCAGTCGCCTTCAGTCAACGGTACGCGCACGACGAGTACGAGTCTCTTCTTCAACGGTGTGGACGCAACAAACATCACGACAAACGAAGGTTCGCTGAATGACAACATCGCGCCGGCGCCCGAGACACTGCAAGAAGTGAAGTTGCAAACAAGTCTCTACGACGCATCGACGGGTCGCTCCGGCGGCGGCAATTTTCAGTTGGTCACTAAGACAGGCGCGAATAGATTCAGCGGCAACGTTTACTATTATCTTCAGAACGAAAAACTAAATGCGAACGATTACTTCTTCAACAAGGAAGGAATCGACAGACCGAAGGCCCGCAGGAACGAGGGTGGATTCACTGTCGGCGGCGCGATCATTAAAGACCGGTTCTTCTTCTTCGGCGGCTATCAATACACAAACGCAATCACAGGTTTTGTGCCGACAGCGCGAAGCTTGTCCGCGACTCCGCTCGCCCTCACCTTGCTGGGAGCAGAACGTTCGGCGCAGGCAATCGCAAACGCCTTTAACCTTGCGCGTGATCAGTTTCGCGCGACGCAAAATCTTCCGGCTGTCTGCGGCGGCAACCCACCGCCCGCCGGATGCTTGACCGCCGCGGATATCGCACCAGTCGCCGTTCACCTGCTGAACCTGCGAAACCCAGCGACGGGTGATTTCGTGTTCGCATCACCGCGCGCGAATGGCCGCATCATCGGTGTCGATCGCGCCAACAGGACAGGTGGTTTGATATCAACTCGCGCGTTCCAGTTTGGCAACGCGCCGGTAACGAATCGCGCGCTCTTCGAAGACAACCCGTTAATCCAGCAGCTAAATGTTCGTCCTTCGGAATTCGAACAAAACCAGTTCACCACGCGTCTCGACGGTCGACTGACCAGCAACAACACACTGAGCGGAACTTTCTTCTTCAGTAACTTCGGCGCTCGATTCGTTTCCGGATCC
>DASRPN010000190.1:0-8767 GCA_035646355.1 Pyrinomonadaceae bacterium
ACGCCGCACACGAAGTTCAAGGCCGAAGCGTATGTGCTGACGAAGGAAGAAGGTGGACGCCACACTCCGTTCTTCACGGGATACCGGCCGCAGTTTTACTTCCGCACGACGGACGTGACCGGCATTGCGCACCTGCCCGAAGGAGTGGAGATGGTGATGCCTGGCGACAACGTGGCGATGTCGATCGAGTTGATCGCACCCATCGCGATGGAGAAGGGATTGCGCTTCGCAATTCGTGAAGGCGGTCGCACGGTTGGCGCCGGAACAGTTTCAGAAGTGCTTGAGTAAAGATCGGATTTAGTTATGCCACGCGACAATATCGTACTTCAGTGTAACGAGTGTAAGAGTCGAAACTACGTTACGACGAAGAACAAGAAAACGACTCCGGACCGGTTGGAATTCAGCAAATTCTGTCGCCGTTGCCGACGACACACAGGTCACAAAGAGACCAAGTGACGCTATTGATTAGGCCGGAGGGGTATAACCCGGAGGGGTATAGTGTCAACGGTTAGCACGTCGGTCTCCAAAACCGAAAGTCCGGGTTCGAATCCTGGTACCCCTGCCAAGTGAAGCGGCAAACACGGATTTGGCGTAGACAGTAGTCAGGAAGTTATGGCTGAGACAAAAAATCCAGAAGCACCAATCGTGGCGCCACGCGCGACACGTTTTGGTGACGGACCGGAGGAAAAAGTCGCGCGTCGCGAGCGCGGCCATACCGGACATCAAACGGGACCCATTGGCCGGATCGGACAGTTTTTGCACGACGTGCGACAGGAGTTGAAGCGCGTTTCGTGGCCGACCCTCCAGCACGTGCAAAACACAACGCTCATCACGCTCGCCGCTGTAGCATTCTTCGCCGTTTATTTATGGGGCATCGATCAGGCGTTGTCACGAGCCATCATTCCCGGACTGGAATGGTTGATAGAGAGAATAGCAAGGTTGTTGGGCCTCGCTTGATGAAAAGAGTTTTCTAATGCAGCAGTGGTTTATCCTCCATACGTACTCGGGACACGAGAAAAAGGTGCGCGATAGTCTGAAGGCCCGCATCCGCGATACGGATCTACAGAACGAGATCATCGAGGTGCTGGTGCCGACCGAGACCGTTGTCGAAATGCGCGGCAACAAGCGTATCGAATCGTCGCGTATGTTTTATCCCGGTTATGTGCTGGTGCAGATCGAGTGCGACGAGCGTGGGCATATTCCGGACAACGTGTTCCACATGATCAAGTCGACGCCGAAGGTGACAGGTTTCGTCGGTGGGCACAATCCGACGCCCTTGACGCCGCAGGAAGTCGATCAGATCGTCCACAACGTGACCGAAGCAGCCGAGAAGCCAAAACCGAAGTTCTCTTACGCAGCCGGCGAGACGGTACGTATCAAGTCCGGTCCATTCCAGAGTTTTACCGGCAAAGTTGAAGAAGTTAATGAAGATAAGTCGACATTGAAAGTGACCGTGACGATCTTCGGACGATCGACGCCCGTCGAATTGAACTTTCTCGATGTAGAGAAGGTCACTTTTGCAGAAGAAGAGTAGTTTATGGCAAAGAAGATAACAGGTTATATAAAACTACAAGTTCCGGCAGGCAAGGCCAATCCGGCGCCCCCAATCGGACCCGCCCTGGGTCAGCACGGCGTGAACATCATGGAGTTTTGCAAAGCGTTCAACGCCAAGACGGCCCAGATGGATCCCGACCTGAAGATTCCCGTCGTGATCACCGTCTTCGCCGATCGTTCGTTTACGTTTGAGACCAAGACGCCTCCGGCAGCCGACCTGCTCAAGAAAGCCGCAGGGATTCCGAAGGGTTCGGGCAAGCCGAATCGCGAAAAGGTAGGCTCAATCTCGAAGGCAAAGATTGAAGAGATTGCAAAAACGAAATTGCAGGATCTAAACACCTCGAGTCTCGAATCGGCTATTCGAACTATCGAAGGCACCGCCAGACAAATGGGCCTCACCGTCGAGTGAGGCATTTCGAATTGCGAATTTCGAATTGCGAAATTGCAATCGGAATGCGCCAGAGAGAGGGAGAAACGACACGGACTGCGTTTCAAATTCGAATTCGCAATCCGAAATTCGAAATCGTTTCGTTAGCACCTCAGGAGTAATAATGAAGAAACACGGAAAGAAGTATCGCGCTGCGCTCGAAAAACTCGAGGCGGGGAAGAAGTACGATCTCGCGACCGGCGTCGCGAAAGTCAAAGAGATCGCGTTCGCGAAATTCGACGAAACAGTTGAACTGACAGTGTGGCTCGGCGTGGATCCGCGCAAAGCCGATCAGCTCGTTCGCGGAACGCTCGTGTTACCGCACGGTCTCGGCAAATCGAAAACCGTCGTCGTAATCGCTCAGGGCGACAAGGTCAGGGAAGCAGAAGAAGCCGGAGCGGATATCGTCGGCGGTGAAGACATCGTCAACCGCATTAAAACTGGCTGGACCGACTTCGACGCGGTTATCGCCACGCCCGACATGATGCGACTCGTCGGCGGTCTCGGAAAAGTGCTTGGCCCACGTGGCTTGATGCCTAATCCGAAGACCGGGACGGTCACGCCCGATGTGGCCACTGCAGTCAAGGAAACAAAAGCCGGTAAGGTCGAGTATCGCGTCGACAAGACAGGCGTGATTCACGTTGGCGTCGGCAAAGTTTCATTCGACAACGAGAAGCTTCGCGAAAATGCGAAAGCCTTGCTCGACGCGGTGGTGAAAGCGAAACCGGCGACTGCGAAGGGCAAGTATGTGAAGAAGGTTAACCTGGCCTCGACGATGAGTCCCGGAGTTTTGCTCGACGAAGCAGCTTATGCGAAGTGAGTATTTGCGAGGGTGAACGAAGACTATGAAGAATAAAGCACGAAAACAACAGGATCTCGATCAACTCACCGAAGCATTCAAGAATGCGCAGGCGGCAATGCTGGTCGGTTTCCAGAAAATGACCGTCGCGAAAGATCAGGAGCTTCGCAATCAGTTGCGCGAAGCTGGCGTTTCGTACGAGGTCGTAAAGAACACTTTGGCGCGCCGCGCTTCCGAAGGCACGGCCCTCGAGCCCGCGAGCGAGCATTTCAAGGGAGTGACGGCAGTGGCACTGAGCAATGGCGATCCGGTGGGGCTATCCAAGGCGATCTCAAAATTCGCCAAGGCCAATCCGGACATCTTTACGTTCAAGGCCGGTATCGTCGAAGGCAAGGTTGTAGCTCTGAACGAGGTGGAAGCCATTGCGAGTCTTCCGTCGAAGGAAGAGTTGATTTCAAAAGTAATGTTTCTTATCAACTGCCAGGCGCAGCGTTTGGTCACGGTTATTTCGGCGGTGCCACGCAATCTGGCGATAGTTGTCAAACAGATCGGTGAACAAAAGACCGCGTAGCAGGATTGCGAATTTGGAATTGCGGAATGCGAAATTAAAGTTTCCGCGAATTCGCAATTCGCATTTCGAATTTCGCAATTGTTTTTGAGGAGGATAGAAGGTTAATCATGGCAGCAACACGCGAAGACGTAATTGAATTTTTGAAGAACATGACGCTTCTGGAAGCTTCGCAACTCGTCAAAGAGTTGGAAGAGACCTTCGGCGTTTCGGCAGCGGCTGCGGCAGTGGCGGCGGCTCCGGCAGCTGGAGGCGGTGGCGGTGAAGCAGCGGCCGCAGCGGAAGAAAAGACCGAGTTTGACGTGATCCTGCAGGCCGTTGGCGGCAATAAGATCAACGTGATTAAGGTCGTCCGCGAGGTTACTGCGCTTGGTTTGAAGGAAGCCAAGGATCTGGTCGAAGCAGCCCCCAAGGCAGTCAAGGAAGGCGTTTCGAAGGAAGAGGCCGAAACCATTAAGCAGAAGCTGTCCGACGCAGGCGCGACCGTTGAGGTTAAGTAACACAAATTTCTTCAATCTGTGTTATCTGCGAGTCGGCTTGACAGTTAAATCGTTCGTTGGCTAAGTTAAGGGAGTATTGGAGGCGCTGGCGTTACTCCCAGAAAAATTGACGGATAAATCCGCCGCTTTTGCGAAGAAGCGGTCAGGGCATTGTGCGCTCTGACCGCCTTTCGGCGTCTCTACGTTATTTGGTATTGGGCAATTGATTAAGGAATCTCACTCATGTCAGCAAATCTGCTTCAAACAATAAATACAGGATTAGGACGACGAACCAGTCAGGCTCCCGATCGAGTCGACTTTTCAAAGATCGCGACGGCCGTTCGCATTCCCAACCTGATCGAGATCCAACGCGAATCGTACAACCGATTCCTGCAAATGGATCTGCTGCCGGAAGAGCGCGAGGGTACGGGTCTCCAAGCGGTGTTTCAATCCGTGTTTCCAATTTCAGACTTTCGCGGCACCGCCACGCTCGACTTCGTCGAGTATCAGATCGGTAACTGGCAGTGCAAATGCGGACGTCTTGAAGGTCTCAACTACCTGCGCTCGAACTGTAAGAACTGCGGTTCGACGATCAAAGTTAACCCGCTCGCCGCCGGCGACACTCTGTGTCACCGTTGCGGCACATTCAACTTCGTGCGCCCGCAGTTGTGCGAAAACTGCGGCGAGCCCGTCGGCCTGAAGCATAAGCACGACCAGCAGGAGTGCCAGGAACGCGGAATGAGTTACAGCGTGCCGCTGAAGGTAAAGATCCGGCTCACTGTCTTCGATAAGGATCCCGACACTGAGGTCTTGTCGATCCGCGACATTAAAGAAGAGGAAGTGTTCTTCGGCGAAATTCCGTTGATGACCGATAACGGCACTTTCATCATCAACGGCACGGAGCGCGTCATCGTTTCACAGCTTCATCGTTCGCCGGGAGTCTTCTTCAAACGCGGCGCGATCTACGTCGCGAAGATCATTCCGTATCGCGGTTCGTGGGTCGAGTTTGAATACGACCAGAAAAACCTGCTTTACGTGCGCGTCGGCAAGCGCAAGTTTCTCGCGTCGATCTTTCTGCGCGCGCTCGGCCTCTGGTTCAACCAGAAAGTCGATCTGAAAGGACTCCGCACCGATTCGCTGTTGGAAGAAGCCGTCAAGAATGCTTCTTTCAGTGACGAAGACATGCTGCGCGCCGTTTACGTCACCGATACGATTCGCATTGAAGAAGGCCGGCTGCACGTGCAGGTTCCGGACCAGGGACCGACGCACCTGGTCGGCATGAAGGTCGACTACGACATCAAGGGCCGTGGGGGCGATCCGATCGTTCGCAGTGGCAAGAAAGTCACATCGTCAGCGCTCGAGGCGATGCGCAAGACGAACACCGGAGAAGTCGAGATCGACTCGTCGCAGCTCGAAGGCTCCTTCGCACTCGGCGACATCGTGAACACCGAGAGCGGCGAGATCATTCTCGAAGCGAACAACGAAATCACACCGGCAAAACTGCAGGAGATCATCGAAACCGGCATCAAGGAGTTTTCAGTCTTCTTCCCCGAACGCGACGACGTCGGTCCGGTGTTGTCGTTGACGTTGAAGAAAGACGTGATCACCAAGCCGGTTGACGCATTGCTGGAAATCTACCGCAAGATGCGTCCCGGCGATCCGCCGACCGTTCAGACTGCTTATCGTCTGCTCGAAGCGATGTTCTTCGATCCGCGAAAGTTTGACTTTTCGCGCGTCGGCCGTCTCAAGTTCAACATCAAGATGGGCAAGCCTGAGCTCAATCGTATCGACGATCCGCTGCTCTCGGCACACGACTTCTACGAAGTCGTCGGCTACGTGTTGAAGATGCGCAAGAACCCGTCTGAATATCAGGCGGACGACATCGATCACCTTGGTAACCGCCGCGTGCGCGCGGTCGGTGAACTCCTCGAGAACCAGTTCCGCATCGGTCTGGAACGAATGGAGCGCGCGATCAAGGAGAAGATGTCGATCCACCAGGAAATGCAGACGACAATGCCGCGCGATCTGATCAACGCGAAGCCGGTGACGGCTGCCGTGCGCGAATTCTTCGGATCGAGCCAGTTGTCGCAGTTTATGGACCAGACGAATCCGCTTTCCGAAATCACGCACAAGCGGCGTCTTTCGGCACTTGGACCGGGTGGTCTATCGCGTGAACGCGCGGGGTTCGAAGTTCGCGACGTGCACCCGACTCACTACGGCCGTATCTGTCCGATTGAGACGCCAGAAGGTCCGAACATCGGGTTGATTTCGAGTCTGTCGTGCTTCGCGCGCATCAACGAGTTCGGGTTTATCGAAGCTCCGTATCGCAAGGTAAGTGAAGGGCGCGTCGTCGAGTACGTGCGCGTAATCAATGGCGGCGATACGAAGTTCAAACCCGGCGATCACGTTCCGGTCGAGGACGTCGAGAAAGCCAACAAGAAACTGAGCGGCGACTCACGCAAGGCTGAATCCGAACCATGGCCGTTCTACCTGACCGCGTGGGAGGAAGACAAACACGTAGTCGGTCAGGCGAACATCGAACTCGACGCGGATGGCAACATCGTCAATGAGCGCAACGCCGCCCGAAAAGCAGGCGAGTTCATCCTCGCGCTGCGCAAGGACATCGAGTATGTCGACGTTTCGCCGAAACAGCTCGTGTCGGTGGCCGCTTCGTTGATTCCGTTCCTCGAGAACGACGACGCTAACCGCGCGTTGATGGGTTCAAACATGCAACGCCAGTCAGTGCCGTTGCTCCGTGCGGAAGCGCCGTACATCGGCACCGGCATGGAGAAAGTCACAGCGCGTGACTCCGGCGCGGTCGTCGTCGCCAAGCGCGACGGCGTGGTCGACTACGTCGATTCGGAACGCATCATCGTCAAGGCCGATCACAACGTCGACGGCACGATCTCCCGCGAAGTGACGGCGGACATCTACACGTTGATCAAGTTCAAGCGTTCGAACCAGAACACCTGTATCAATCAACGTCCGATTGTTCACGTCGGCGAGCGAGTCGAGAAAGGCCAGGTTATCGCCGATGGTCCATGCACGGATCGCGGTGAGCTCGCGCTCGGACGCAACGTGCTCGTGGCGTTCATGCCTTGGCGCGGTTACAACTTCGAAGACGCGATCCTCGTTTCCGAGCGGCTGGTGAAAGAGGACTACTACACCTCGATTCACATCGAAGAGCTCGAAATCGAAGCGCGCGATACGAAACTCGGCCCGGAAGAGATTACGCGCGACATTCCGAACGTCGGCGAGAACATGCTCCGCGATCTCGACGAAAGCGGCATCATTCGCATCGGCGCCCAGGTGAAACCGGGATCGATTCTGGTCGGTAAAGTTACACCGAAAGGCGAGACGCAACTGACCGCGGAAGAGAAACTGCTTCGCGCGATCTTCGGTGAGAAAGCAGGCGACGTTAAAGACGCGTCACTCGTCAGTCCTCCGGGTATCGATGGCACCGTCGTCGACGTGCAGGTCTTCACTCGCAAGGGCCAGGAGAAAGATCAGCGCTCGCTGTCGATCGAGCAGGACGAAGAAGATCGTCTGCGACGCGACCTTGAAGATGAGATCCGTATCCTCCGCGAACAGCGTGACGAGCGAATCTACGAACTGCTCGAAGGCCGCAAGTTGTCAGCCGATCTGACTGCCAACAGAGAAGTATTAATAGAAAAGAACGTTCCGATCACGCGCGAGATGTTAAAGGCGGTCGAGCCGAAGGCGCTGCGCAAAGTGCAGCTCGCTTCTGCGCGCATAGACATCGGCGCCGAGATCAAGGAATACGAAGATCGAACTGAACGTCAGATCAAGATCCTCTCCGACATCTACGAAGAGAAGATCGCGAAGCTGCGGCAGGGTGACGAGCTTTCACCGGGCGTAATCAAGATGGTGAAAGTGTTCATTGCCATGAAGCGCAAGCTTTCAGTCGGCGACAAGATGGCCGGGCGTCACGGTAACAAAGGCGTCATCGCCCGGATCCTTCCGGAGGAAGACATGCCGTATCTTCCTGATGGAACGCCGGTCGAGATCGTTTTGAACCCGCTGGGCGTGCCGTCGCGCATGAACGTGGGCCAGATCCTCGAGACGCACCTCGGCTGGGCCGCGCGTGTGCTTGGTCTGCACTTCGCGACGCCGGTGTTTGACGGCGCGAGCGAAGTTGAGATCAAGAAGAAATTGCAGCAAGCCGGGAGCCGCGCCACCGACCTGGGACTTCCGGAAATCGTTAACGAGTCAGGCAAGGCTGTGTTGTACGACGGACTAAGCGGCGATCCGTTCGAGCAGAAAGTGACAGTCGGCTACATCTACATGTTGAAACTGTCGCACCTGGTCGACGACAAGATTCACGCTCGTTCGATTGGACCTTACAGCTTGATCACGCAACAACCGCTGGGCGGCAAGGCGCAGTTTGGCGGACAGCGCTTTGGAGAAATGGAGGTGTGGGCGCTCGAAGCTTATGGCGCGGCGCACATTCTTCAGGAGTTGCTGACCGCGAAGTCTGACGACGTTGCCGGACGTTCCAAGATCTATGAGGCGATCGTAAAAGGCGAAGCGGACTTCGATCCGGGTCTACCCGAATCGTTCAACGTGCTGGTGCGTGAACTTCAGTCGCTTTGTCTCGACGTCGAACTGATTAACAAGAAGGCTGCGGGTGACGGCGCCGAAGACGGTGTCGGCGAAGCGATCGTTACGAGTGCCGTGGAAGCTTAAAGAATTGCGAATTGTGGAAATTCGAATTGCGAATTGAAAACGCAAATTCGAAATTCGCAATTCGAAGTTCGCAATCGGAAATAGGAGAAATATGTTTCGATTCCAACAAGAAAAGACGCAACTGGCTCCTGACTTTGAAGCTATTCGTATCTCACTTGCGTCACCGGAAAAAATCCGGCAATGGTCGCATGGTGAGGTGACCAAGCCAGAAACAATCAACTACCGGACGTTCA
>DASRPN010000191.1:0-12234 GCA_035646355.1 Pyrinomonadaceae bacterium
GGTTGAACGAAATTTATCTGAGATTTTGAGAGACAACCCGCTTCTGGATCGCCTCATCGAAGTCGACACGAAGGCGTTGAGGCGCGGGCTGATGTCTGGGGAGACGCTGCGGGCACCGCGCCAGCAGTTACGTCGGTTACGTGCCTCAGCCTTCGATGTCGCTTTAGACTTCCAGGGACTTCTCAAATCCGCTTCAATAGCGCGCCTTTCGGGCGCGCGACGTGTTTTTGGCTACTCTCGCGCCGGACTCCGTGAGCCCGCCAGCAGTATTTTTCTTTCAAAACGAATATCGGTTCCCAAGCAGGTCCATGTAATCCGAAAAGGGCTTTTGCTGGTCGAGGGCGCCTTGGGGATCTCCGTGTCTCTCGAGGCGGAGCGGTTCTCGTTTCCAATAACCGTGGGAGACGCGGACGAAACTGCGGCTCGTGAGGCGGCCCATTCGGCAGACGGAAAATTCGCGATCCTGAATCCCGGTGGCGGCTGGCCGACCAAACTGTGGAACGCGGATCGGTTTGGTAAACTTGCCGACGCGCTGTGGTCCAGCTACGGATTAACTTCGCTGGTCACGTACGGGCCAGGCGAGGAATCGCTGGCTGACGCCGTTCGGCAGGCAGCGACTACAGGAAAGGCGCGACCGGTTGATCTTTCATTGAAATCGTTTTATGCGCTCGCGAAAAAAGCGCAAGTGTACGTTGGCGGCGATACCGGTCCAACACATCTCGCAGTCGCAGCGGGCGCGCCGATTGTTGGTTTGTTTGGTCCGACTGAATGGTGGCGCAATGGCAGTCCGCGAGCAGACGACGTCTGTGTCGAACGCACCGACATCGATTGCCGTGTCGATTGCCATCGGCGTTCGTGTTCGAAGTGGATCTGCATGGACATTGAAGTCGAACGAGTGTTTCGGGCTGTGGAAAAAAGGCTGGCTCTGCCTTAGCGCCTTTGCGGTTTTGCGGGAGAAGTTCCTGTTAAGACGCAAAGACGCAAAGAAGGAATGTTATGCGGCGAGGCGGAACATGGATTCAGCGATGGCGGGTGTCGCTCGGTTTTGTGTGCGCGGCGGTGTTTCTTTTCTTCGCGCGACCGACGCCGACTGCGCTTGCTGCAGGAGCTTTCGTTTCAGTCTTGGGATTGGCGATTCGGGCTTGGGCCGCAGGTCACATCCGAAAAAATGCACAACTCGCCACCTCCGGCCCGTACGCCTTCACTCGAAATCCACTCTACTTTGGTAGCTTCCTGCTCGGGCTCGGTTTTACAATCGCTTCGGGTCGATGGTACCTCGCGGTGCTGTTTGCGGCGCTTTTTATTGGCATCTATCTGCCGACTATGCGCGTCGAAGCCTCGACGATGGCCCAGTTATTTGGCAACGATTTCGCGAATTACCGGCGTTCGGTGCCATTGTTCTTTCCCCGCTTAACGCCTTACCGGCAGGAGAATTCGGCCGCCGTGAGATTTGACGGAGCGCTATATCTTCGGTACCGGGAATATCGCGCAGCGCTCGGGTTGGTCGTCGCCTGGAGTTTGCTGCTAATTAAGACTTATTACTTATAAGACTATCTTGAGAATTTACACGAAAGCCACAGCCATCATCCTGTTATTGCTTGCTGCGCCGGCGCTGCTTGCGCAGAAGTCGTCTGGACCAAAGCATTTCGAGACCGCCGAGGAACTTCATTTCGAAGCCGAGTTTTCGAAATTGATGGTACGCAAACTTGATGTCGCGGATCTGACGTTCCGCGCAAGCCGAACACCTGTCGAGGCCGCCGCCGCTGCTGAATCCGCTAATGCGACTCCATATGCGTTGACGTTCACTGCCGACATTGCGAGCAAAGGGTTCTTCGTGCGCTTGTTTAACTTGAAGTTTCGTGAGCGTGTCGAGTCGACGGTCGAGCCGATTTCGTTCACCATTCAGAAGACCAAGATCCTCGACGAACAAGGTAAGCGCGTTCGCGAAACACAGGCGACGTTCGATCGATCGAAAGGCAAGATGACGTGGACCTTGCGCGATCCGAACAACCCGTCAGCCGAACCTCGTCAAAAGATCGCCGATTTTTCCGGCCAGCTTCAGGATGTGTTATCCGCAATCTATTTCATTCGCACTCAACCGCTTGCCGTGGGAAAGAGTTTCGAGATCTTCATCGGTGATGGCGGCAACGTTTATACGATTCCGGTAAAGGTCGTCGAAAAGAAGCGAATGAGAACGGTGCTCGGTCGTGTTGATGTACTGCGGGTGAATCCCGAGCTGTTTGGACCAGGCAGACTCATCGACGAAGAAAAAGGCGAGTTTTCGATCTGGGTCACCGCCGATGCGCGACACATTCCGGTTGGTGGCCGCATCAAGACCGATTACGGAACTTTCGACATCAAGTTGAAGAAAGTCATCAACAACGCTCCGCCTTCGTTTCCTTAAAACTAATCCGTGTCAGGACCACTGATCATTGGTCACCGCGGCGCCTCGGCCGTGGCTCCGGAGAACACTATCGCTGCCTTTGAAGCGGCAATCCAAGCCGGCGCAGATGGTATTGAATTCGACGTCCGGCTAGCGCGCGATGGTGTTCCGGTTGTCATTCATGACGAAACGCTGTATCGCACTCACCGTGTTCGACAGTGCGTCGCCGATTCTTCAGTCGATCAGCTAAATGAGTTCGACGTGCCGAGTCTGGCCCAGGTATTTAATTTGTTTGCGTCGAACAAACTTATTCTCTATTTGGAGATTAAGGGCAAAGAGACTCAGTTGGCGGAGGAGTGTTGCCGGTTAGTTGAGCAATATCGTCTCAAAGAGCGTGTGATCTTCGAGTGCTTCGAACATTCCGCGCTGAAAACAATCAAGAGCATTGATGTGACATTACGAACCGCTGCTCTGTTTCAACCACCCGCATCACTCATCGTCAAACGCGCGCTGGGAATTGAAGCAAACGAGATCGCGTTGCATCATCGATTAACAAACAAGCGCAACGTAGAGCGGGCGCGTCTCGCGGATCTGAATGTCGTCACCTGGACTGTTGACGATCCTGCCTGGGTCAAACGCGCTCAGGAACTTGGCCTCCACGCGTTAATCACAAACGATCCTTCCACTTTGATCGCCGCGCGAAACACTATTTGAAGCTTCGGATCGGATTCGCGTACATTGAGAACTGATGACGCGTTCCCTGCCCCCGCTCAACCGGTTCTTTGTTTCGCCTGACTACTCGGTCTACTACCGCCGCGCCAAACATCTTCGCTGGCAGAATCAGGCAATTGCGGGCTACTCGCTGCTAACGGTTCTCGAGGGAGAACTTGAACACACGGTCGACGGCACAAAGAACTCTTTGACTCGCTCGCAGTCAGTCGTCTTCGAGCCCAACGTTAACATCACCGCGACCGGCACCAACGCGGAGCTTCTCTTTCTCACGTTCTCAGCGTCGCTGGTCCTCCAGCACGCCGCGACCATGCGATTGATTCCACCAAAGTCGACCGTCACATTCGCCCGCGGTGAACTAACCGCCGATCAAAGGCTCGATTCTTTGCTCGCGGAGTTCGCCGTCGAACTTGCCACGGACAAGCCGGGCAGAGAGATCGTCATGCGCGCACTTGTCGAACAGGTGCTGGTCCACATCTTGCGCAACTACTCGCAGCCTCGACTGTCCGATCAACTCGAACTGTCGCGAGTCGGATTAGTCGATCGTCGCATTCGCCGGTCCATCGAGTTGATGCACACGCAACTCGATCAGGATCTGACGCTGCGAACCCTCGCGGCCGAATCGTATCTTTCACCGTTTCACTTTGCTCGGCTCTTCAAAAAGCTGACCGGCTCAACACCGCACAACTACCTCGCGGGCATTCGCGCGACGCGTGCACAATTGCTACTCGCTGATACTGAACTTTCCATAACTGAGGTTGGTGCACAAGTCGGATACTTGAGCGCCAGTCACTTCACCAAAGCATTTAGACTTGCCACCGGCACGACCCCCCGCGAATTTCGCAAAGGCCTGATCTCCACCAATAACAACGACGTCGCAAGGCGTCGCCAATAATGAGCAAGATTCGGCGGTTCGTCTTCAGCTTTCCTCGGTATCATCCTTAAATCATGCCAGTTGAAAAACAAACACAGATCGCTCCCGCCGAAGGAAAACTCGGAGTCTTATTAGTCGGACTCGGCGCTGTCAGCACCACTTTCATCGCCGGTGTCGAGGCAATCAAAAAAGGTTTCGCCCAACCGATCGGCAGTCTGACGCAGATGGGCACTGTCCGTCTCGGTAAACGAACCGACAACCGGGTGCCGCTAATCAAAGACTTTGTCCCGTTGGCCCAGTTGAAAGATCTCGTCTTCGGCGCCTGGGACATCTTTCCGGATTCTGCTTACGACGCCGCCCTGAACGCCGGCGTGCTCGAGAAAGAACTGCTCGCGCAACTCAAAGAGCCTCTGAAGAAGATCCGCCCTATGAAAGCCGTCTTCGATCAAGCCTACGTAAAGCGTCTGAGCGGAACAAACGTGAAGACAGGCAAGACGAAGTTTGACCTGGCCCAACAGCTCATCGACGAAATCAACGCTTGGAAAAAGAAGAACAAGTGCTCGCGACTGGTGATGATCTGGGCGGCATCGACGGAAATCTTTCTCAAACCGCACGCGGTCCACAAGACGCTCGAGTCGTTTGAGAAAGCGATGCGCGAAAACCACAAAGCGATCGCGCCGTCGATGCTCTACGCCTACGCCGCGCTCAAGTGTGGTGTGCCTTTCGCGAACGGCGCGCCGAACCTGACCGTCGACATTCCCGCGCTGATGACACTCGCCGACAAGAACAAGCTCGCGATCTGCGGCAAGGATTTCAAGACCGGTCAGACGTTGATGAAGACGATCATCGCTCCCGGATTGAAGTCGCGCATGCTCGGTCTTCATGGCTGGTACTCGACGAACATTCTCGGAAATCGCGACGGCGAAGTGCTCGACGATCCCGACTCGTTCAAGACAAAAGAAGAGTCGAAGCTCTCGGTGCTCGAGTACATCCTGCAACCCGAAGTCTATCCCGCTCTCTACAAGGACTTTTCACACGTCGTCCGCATCAACTACTACCCACCGCGCGGTGACAACAAAGAAGGCTGGGACAACATCGACATCTTCGGCTGGCTCGGCTACCCGATGCAGATAAAGATCGACTTCCTCTGCCGCGATTCAATTCTCGCCGCACCGATCGTGCTCGACCTCGCGCTGTTTCTCGATCTCGCACAGCGTTGCGCGATGAAAGGCGTGCAGGAGTGGCTCTCCTTCTACTTCAAATCTCCGCAGACAGCACCCGGTCTCTATCCGGAACACGACATCTTCATTCAGTTAATGAAGCTGAAAAATACACTGCGCCATCTGCGAGGTGAAGACCTGATTACGCACCTCGGCCTCGAGTATTACGACTAAGTGCGACCCGCGACTTACCAATCCGTGTTCGCATACACGGATTGCGCTAACTACAATTAAATGTCAGTTATCCTTTGACAGGAAATGTCACGCTAACTAGAAGCATTGCGGGCAACGAAACCCGCCATGCAATATTTTGTGGTGACATTTGCGCCGGAGTTGTATATATAGCATCCGGTCAGCGGAGCCGATCCCGCTAGAAGCTCCGTTCGGCGAACCTTAGCCGCGTTTGACTGCATCAATTTAATGTGCGGATCGTTCCTTGCTTGTAGAGGGTGGGCCAGTAGGTTTTTAAAGGCCCGTGCGCTCTTGTGAACGCCTCGGGCAACTGGCAAGGAGCAACGCCGATGTTAGCTGAGATAGAAGTGACAAAAACACGAGACATGAACAACTCAGGAACGGTTTTCCTGGACCCCGATCAGAAAAGCCCCCGCGCTCAGGATTTTGAAGAGCGATTAACCGCACGCATTGTGGGTCAAGAGCGCGCTGTTCGCCGCATGAGCGGCCTCTACCAGATTTTTCTCGCCGGGATGAACCCGCCCAATCGGCCCATCGGGACGATGCTGTTTCTAGGACCGACCGGTTCCGGAAAGACGCGCGTCATCGAAGCGGCAGCGGAGGTTCTCTACGGCGATCCGAACGCTGTCGTGAAAATCGACTGCGCCGAGTTTCAACATTCACACGAAATCGCCAAGCTGATCGGTTCGCCTCCAGGCTACCTCGGTCATCGCGAAACTTCGCCGATGCTCACGCAGGAGAACCTCGATCGCATGCACACCGACGACATGAAGGTCTCCCTCGTGCTGTTCGACGAGATCGAAAAGGCGTCTGACAGTCTGTGGCAATTGCTGTTGGGTATTCTCGACAAGGCGACACTGACGTTGGGCGATAACCGTCGCGTCGACTTCTCGAAGGCGATGGTGATCATGACGTCGAACCTTGGCGCGCGCGAGATGTCGGAGTTGATCTCGGGCGGTATCGGTTTCGCTCCTGGCAAGGGTTCGAAGACACCAAACGATACCGAAGTGGACCAAAAGATCTATCGCACCGCGGTTGAAGCGGCGCGCCGGAAGTTCTCACCTGAGTTTATGAACCGCATAGATAAGGTGGTGGTCTTCCGCTCGTTGAAAGAACATCACCTGCGGCAGATTCTCGACCTCGAGTTGCAGGCCGTGCAGGATCGCATCATGCAATCGGCCGGTACCAAGTTTGTGTTTCAGTGTTCTGAGACCGCGAAGGACATGCTGCTCAAGGAAGGTCTCGATTACAAATACGGTGCGCGTCACTTGAAGCGAGCCGTCGAGCGCTTCCTCGTCTACCCGCTCTCGAATCTGGTCGCGACAGGTCAGATCGGATTGGGTGATCTCGTACACGTCGACGTTGATGGAATCAAGAACCGCCTGGTCTTCTCGAAGAGTTCGGGTGGCGCGTTGATTCACGATCAGATGCCGCAAGCTGAAGCTGCGGAAGCGACGAGCGAATCTTTCTCCGGTGGCGTCGGGTTGCCGATCCCGGCAGCTTCAAAGGCGGCGAAGAAAGGACAGGGCCGCGGCGAGAAAGGCGAAACTAGCAGTAACTAGGTCGTCCCAAGCGTGTTAGGTATTGATCCGTGTTTTCTTTTGGGTGGAGCGTGAGCTTCCATTTTGAAGGAAACACGGATTTTAACGTCTCGGTAACCAAGGATCTCTGCCTAAAGATTAAATTGCACTGGCTGCGGCTAATAAGATCCGCTCAATGTCCTCAACTGGGGCGGTTCAGCTAAAGACGTCGATATGTGGATTATGGCCCCAACAAGAATACATCCCAAGCCCCACCTCCAAGTTGAGCGCCTGTGCTGTCAGTGACCCCTGGCCCTGTTGCGGAACCGATTCCCAGGCCGGGAGGTTGCAGAACTTTCCGGCCTTATTACTCACAAGCTCTTTTCCTCTCGGTTCTTCTCAAAACTGGAAACCGTGATACTGAGCCCATCGTTACTTTTGGGGTTGAGAGCATCCTGGAGCTAAGTTGATGGAAGTCGTGAAAACCGTAGGATAAGGTATGGTGCCGAAGGGGAGACTTACCGACGCAGCGAGAACAGCGAGCCCTTGCGGGCTCGTTTCTTTTTGTTCTCAGATCACTAACGGATTAATTCACTGTTTGGCCGCACATTACTGCCGTGCTATATTGAGTCACCCCTAACAGTTTAAGAGAATGCAGAGCACCCGAAGATGGATATGCGGTTCTTAGCAACGACTGTTCTGGCAGCAGCTTTGCTTTTCAGCCAGGGAGGCAACTTCCTCGTTGCCGCGCTCTGTCCGCATGTTCGATCGGAACCGGTGTCCTGTGAGGCTCCGCCTGCTGAAACCACACTGTCGCATGAAGACATGGGGCACGCCGCTTCGGGCCACGCATCTGCATTCAACCCCGATCCGAATGCCGTTGCTGTAGGTCTCCATAATGAGCCGTGTTCACACTGCGTAGTTCATACGGTTAAAAATCCAAGTCCCGCTTCGTTCAGGGTGACCGAGGCACCGAGGCGCTTCGCTGATTTGAGTATTCCTCTCGATTTTTCCATAGTTGCTCCGGTTATCGTTGGTCCCGCTGCGGTGTTGAATTCAAGAGCACACGGACCGCCTGGCGCGTCAACTACAAGGTATATCCTCATAAGCGTCTTCCGCATTTAGTACCCATCACAAATCGGTTCTTAATGCGCGGGCATAAGCCTGCGTGTCTCCTATTTATTCAAGCAGTCCGAATAGCACTGTGGGATCTCGCATTCGCGATCTCCACACGGGGGTAAAAATGAACTGGTCCGTTGATCCAAAAAGAATGCTACGGGCATTTAGCTCTCTTGTAATTGTGTTCGCGCTCAATAGCCCTGCCTTACCGCAACATGAGGGGCATGTCATGCCGAAACCGAAGGCTGCAACACCCAAGGCGAGGCGTGCTACTCCGAAGAAGAGAACTCCGCGTCCGAGGCGAACAACGACCCGAAGAACCGCAAAGCCCAGACCTTCGCCATCACCGAGTCCGCACGTGATGACGCCGGGAATGCAGATGCCGACAGCGTCGCCGACTCCGACTCCGCATGTGATGACGCCGAGCATGCAAATGCCAGCGGCGTCGCCATCGCCCAGTCCAGGGCATGTAATGACACCGGGCATGCAGATGCCGACAGCATCGCCGTCACCAGCGCGCCCGATAGCGGATATCCAACGACCGCGGCGCCAGGTCGTTCCCGCTGGTCCAATCATGACTTTGGAAGCTCTGGAAGTTATGGCGACACAGCGCAATCCTACTTTGGCCCAAGCTGAGGCCGCGATCCGTGTTGCGGAAGGTCGGCGACGGCAAGCCGGACTGTTTCCTAATCCAGTCGCAGGGTACTTCCTGGAAGAATTCGCATTTCGCGCGCCAGGTGAAACTGCGGAACAGGGAGCATTTATTGAGCAGACGATTCCGCTCGGCGGCAAGTTGAGCAAGGCACAACGTGTATTCGCACTCGAAAGAGATCAAGCGACGATCCTTGCTGAAGCACAACGCTTTCGAGTTACCAACTCCATTCGAGTTCTGTACTACGAAACGCTTGGCGCACAACGACTCGTTGAGTTGCGCGATGATCTGTCACAGCTAGCGCGTGAAGCAGTTGACATAACCAAGGAGCTCTCCAACGTGGGGCAGGCCGATCGACCTGATCAGTTGGAAATTGAGATCGAATCGGAGCGTGCTGAGATCGATTTTCTCCGAGCGCAGAACGACTGGATGCGATCGTGGCAGACACTCGCGGCGATGGTGGGAAATCCGAGCTTACCTCCGGCACGTCTTGCCGGAAGCCCGGAAGAAGATTTGGCAGCTCTTAACGAAACTCAGTTGTTGGAGACTTTGGTTAGCCAGAGCCCTGACATTCGAGTCGCACAAGCTGGTGTTGAGCGCGCGCGCGCTGTACTCGCCCGCGCGCGTGCCGAACGCGTTCCGGATCTCTTCCTCCGCGGCGGTCTTGGTTACAACTACGAACGCTTTGAACCAGTCACACCTTCAGTTGCGGGACAGCGCAAAGGATTGGAGGGACGTCTGGAGGTTGGCGTTACCGTTCCCATATTCAATCGGAACCAGGGCGGAATTGCGGCTGCGGAAGCGGAACTTGCGATAGCCGAGCGCGATCTAGAGAGATTGCAACTCGTTCTTCGGTCTCAATTCGCGTCGAATTTCCGTGAGTATCGCAACGCCGTACAGATGGTCGAACGATATCGGACGGCAGTCGTTCCACGAGCGCGCGAGGCTTATCGGATGTACCTCGCGAACTTTCGTCAGATGGCCGCGGCCTACCCACAAGTGCTGATCGCGCAACGAACGCTATTCCAAGTCGAGGTCGAGTATGCACGGGCTCTGGTGCAGTTGCGTGAGACGACGGTTAGGCTCCGCGGCTTTTTGTTGGACGGTGGTCTCGATCCGTTGAGCCGGCCGGGAGAGAGCACCGAGGGATTTAAGTTGAGAGCGCCCAGCGAGGCGACTGGCGATTCAGACAACAGGTGAGTTGAATATTGAAAGAAAGGCAAGTCGAAACGGAGACTAGGACAAATGAGTAATAGCAGACGCAATTTTTTGAAGAAATCTGGACTGTTAGGAGCAGGGATACTAACCGGCCGCAGCGTGGCCTCGGGCCAGCACCAGGGACACATGCCGCAGCAGCCTCAGACACCAGCCAAGAAGGAAGTGCCACAGCGCAACGGCGGAGGAAACGTCCTCGTCGAGACGCCGGACGTAGCCAAGCTTCCCTGGACTTTGGATAACGGAGTCAAGGTCTTTCACCTGACTGCGGAAGTTGTGAAGACTACGCTTCTTCCGGGGAGGGAAATGTATGGCTGGGGTTACAACGGCAGTGTGCCTGGTCCAACTATCGAGATAAACGAAGGCGATCGCGTGCGAATAATCCTGCACAACAAGTTGCCGGAGCCGACAACGATTCACTGGCACGGTTTGGAAGTGCCGCTCAACATGGACGGCGCACCGTTCATCAGCCAACCACCGGTCGAGCCGGGCGGGACATTCACCTATGAATTCACGCTCCACCAAAACGGCACGTTCTTTTATCACTCGCACGGCGCTATGCAAGAGATGATGGGAATGATTGGCCTGTTTATTATCCATCCCAAAAAACCGCACACGCCGCACTGTCACAAGGACTTCGGGTTGATTCTTCAGGAATGGGCCCTACTACCCAACAACCTGGTGCCAAATTCGCTGGCCATGGAATTCAACTGGTTAACAATAAATGGGAAAGCTGGTCCTGACACGACTCCGATGATTGTTAAGCAAGGGGAACGAGTCCGCATACGGATGGTCAATCTCGGTATGGACCACCATCCGATGCACGTTCATGGGAACCAGTTTTATGTCACAGGAACTGAGGGCGGTCGTATTCCAGAGACGGGATGGTTTCCGGGTAACACAGTACTCGTCGGTGTAGCGCAGGCTCGGGACATCGAGTTTGATGCGGTCTATCCCGGCGATTGGATGCTGCACTGCCACCTGCCACATCACATGATGAATCAAATGGTATCGATGGTTGGACCAATGGGACATGCCGGTCACGGAATGCAAACGGGCGGCGGTATGGAAGAGGGAATGGGGATTGTTCGCCAGGATCATGCGCTTTCAGAAGACCTCGCACCGAAGTTCGGGCGTGGAATGGGCGAGAGCACCCAGCAGGAAAAGAACACGTCGAACATTGTTGGACCAAGTAGCCAGCAGGGCCAGATGAATGCGCAGCAGGAGGCAATGAAGAAGAGAGTCCCGGGCTTTCCTCAGGACATGATCATGATCATGGACAAAGAAGTTGCGAAGCCACACACGTATGGCCTGCCGCCAGGCTGGACCGCCTCAATGATGGGAATGATGACGCTCATACGAGTACTGCCTCCCAACATGTACGACGAGGTCCAACGACGAATAAAGGCGGGGATCGTTGAAGCTCCGGCGGCACCTGCTGGACACAAGCATCCGTGAGCATCGCTGGCCAGCAGGCAGAAATTGACCGGATGAAAGCAAAACTTGATCAATTGGCAAGATGAATCATCACATTCCCGAGGAGGAACCAATGCCGAACCGACTCAATAGACATACAAGCCGGATCGTCGCCGCTTTTGCGTTCGCAGCGTTAACAATATTTTTGGTCGGCTTATCGGCGAGTGCTCAAGACAATGAGAGGTCCGTGCGTGAGGTGCTCATGCAGAGTGCTGCTGCGTTCGAAAAGGGAGATATGGCAGCATTGGAAAAACTCTGGGCCAACGATGAATCGGTAGTCGTGTTCGAGAGTGGTCATGCGAACTATGGTTGGGCCGATTACCGCGATCGGCATCTTGGTCCTGAGATGAAGGAGATGAAAAACACGAAGTATACACTCTCCGACGTCAGGGTAAAGGTTTCAGGAAATACCGCCTGGGCCACATTCAAGTACGCGATTTCTGCGGATATCGGAACGCGTCACGTCGACGGTGCAGGCCTCGGCACAGCCGTGCTCGAGAAACGTGGAGACGATTGGAGGATCGTCCATTGGCACTCTAGTGCCCCACGTCGCGCGCCCGCTGCGCCAGCGCCAAGGCCTGATTGAAACTGGTCGGAACTCGAAATAACCAATTAGAAGGTGTTCAGGTTGGCGAGTCGTCAAGTTTCGTAGCCCCCGCGACAATCATTGTTTTGACACAGGAGGAATTAAAGATGCGAAGAACTACAGCTTTCACAGCTCTTCTGGTTTTGGTTTTTATCGGAACTGGATGCGGTACTACTCAGAACACAAACAACGCCAATACCAATGCGACAGTTACCGCTTCACCAAGTCCTGCTGCGAGTGCGGCGAATGCGAACGCTAATGTGCACGG
>DASRPN010000192.1:0-10967 GCA_035646355.1 Pyrinomonadaceae bacterium
AAATTCATCAAGACAAACAACTCCACATTCGGCCAGGTACTGGTTTCCGTTCGCATTCAACATCAAGCGAGTCAGGATCGTGCGCACGTCGTCGCCGATATAACCACTCTCCGTAAAACTCGTGATATCCACAATCACCGTGGGGAGTTTCAGGATGTTCTGAAACAACAGCTCTATCATGAAGGTTTTGCCGCAGCCCGTTGGGCCAAGCATCAGAACGTTCTGCTTAGGTGGGAGATCGTTAGGTGACTCGCCATCGACATAGATTCTTTTTAGGCGGCGCACGTGTCGATAGGCCATGAGCGAAAGCGCGCGACGTTGATCAAACTGGCCTTTGTAACCAAGCTTTTCGAGTTCGTTTGAAATATCGACGGGTGACAATAGTGGCACCTGATCGATGAACTCACGCACCGCTTCTTCCCGGCCAGAATAGGTCGAGTCATCCGCTTCGCTGTTCTCAAACTCCAATTCTTCAGGCGTAAAGTTTGACATCAGCGTCATCTTAGTCTGATTTAATACCAACTGTCTCCACAGACCGACACAGCACGGATTGTAGAACAAGGGGACATCGATGGGGCGCTTGGTTGTGTTTAATCAGTTAACATTTTGACCGTGAGTCGAGTAGGTTAACCCGCTCTTAGTTTCTTTGCGTTGCTGCGAGCCGCGTTCCTTTGCGGGAAAATAAAGAATCGATCGGAAGTTGTTTGTCGTTGCCGGCCCATCCGCGAACGTTGCAAGCCGCGCCTGCCCGTCGCTGTCGGCCACGGCAATCGCACTGTTTGTCGTTCCAAAATCAAGACCAATGACTCGTTCCATCGGGTTCACCGGTTACCGAAAGTTTGCCAGGCGAAAATTTGACAGCCTACGCAAGAAGTGTATTCTTGGGAACATGTTGATTCGAATCCGCGAACGAAATGTGGAAGGTCGCCAGGCGTACCTACCTGATTCGCGGATGATCAACTCCTAGATTTTACCTGTTAGTTTAGAGCATCGATGCCGTGAACCAGCGTTAGCAAACGCTTCGGTTCGCGGCTTTTCTATGTAAGCCCGGACCCTCCGCAAAAGTCGCGTTTTCGTTTCACCACACTTCTGGAGGTGAAACATGGAAACACGGCAGCACAAACGCATTTCTCTAGCGCAGAACTTCTTGCGAAGTCCAAAGCTGGTCCGGCGACTGGTTGCGATGAGTACCATTGGGCCATCCGACACGGTTTATGAGATAGGTCCGGGTAACGGAATAATCACCGCGGAGCTAGCAAGGGTCGCCACGCGTGTCATCGCGATCGAGAAGGATCCCGAGCTCGTTCGCCATCTGCGCGAACGGTTTCGTCTGCTCGATAACGTGGAAATAGTTGAAAAGGATGTTCTCGCATACTCGTTTGGTACTTCAGAACATAAAGTATTTGCGAACATTCCGTTCAACCGTACGGCGCAAATTTTACGGAAGATCCTCGATGAGCGATCCAAAGTAAGCGAAGCATATCTGATACTGCAAAAAGAGCCCGCGCAGAAGTTTTCAGGATCTCCGAAAGAGACTTTATTCTCGATCCTGATCAAGCCTTTTTTTGAATTCGAGATCCTGTCACAGATACGACGCACTGACTTCTGGCCGGTTCCACACGTCGACTCGGTGTTTCTATCAATCAAGCGACGCACCCACGCATTAATAGAAGCGCAAGACGCTGTTTCGTACCGCGACTTTGTTCGGTTTGGCTTCGGGAGATGGAAGCCGAGTCTCAAACTGGCATTCAAGAACGTCTTTACTTACAAGCAATGGAAACGGCTGGCCCGCGACCTTGAGTTTCCCTTAAATGCCACGCCCACCGAATTGAGTTTGGAACAATGGCTGGGTTTGTATCACGGATTCAGGTATTATTTGCGGGCACCGCGTTCCTCCAGTCCCTGACCCTTAAGAGTTCGTTCCTCATGAAAAGCACAGTCCAAATTGCCGATCGCTTCTACGCCAACCCGGAGAACGTTCGGAAAAGGGCCCTTGCTATGAAGTATTCAGAGCCGGAGGCCGTCACAGGTTGGCGCACTCAAGTTTGGCAGCCGCGCGGAATCAAGAGCCTGATTGAGAGAGCGTTTAGACTTCAGATCGACTATTGGGATGACTCCAAAGCGATTGAAGGAGGCAACGGCGTATTCTTCAGTGCATTTTCCAAGGGAGAGCGAGCAGAAAAGGTAAAAGTACACTTCGACGAACCGTCAGATTGGATGTCGCTCCTGGTGTATTTGACTCCCGATGCACCGGTTGATTGTGGGACGTCGTTCTGGAAGCACCGCGAGACAGGTTTAACTGCCAAACCTAAGCGACGAGACGCGATGAGACTGGGATTGAGCCTCGAACAATTGAAGCTGGTAATTGAACGTGATGGTTGGACCCGAAGGTGTTGGATTGAGATTGACCGTATCGGAAATGTTTACAATCGAGCCGTGATGTTTCCCGCGGGTTTATTCCATTCAGCTACGCATCACTTCGGCCAGTCCTTGCGTGACGGAAGACTCTATCAGTCATTCCACTTTTTACCAGTCAAATGAAAGATTCCTCCTGGTCACGGCCGGCACGGGGAGCGTTCGTACAGTTGCAGGTCTTTCTTCAGGCGTTCGCCAACACTGATTTGCTCCGCTCGCTCGGCGGCGCCGATCAACTTTCTTTGCCACTCGACTGCATCGGCGCAGCGACCTAGTTCAGCCAATGCCATCGAGATCACTGCTGCATGCTCGAGTGACCCGGTCGCTCTGTACGTGCGTTGCGCCAGCTCGAACGCGCGAGCCCCATTTCGCAGGTCATGACTCGGCGATGTCGCGAGTATTCTCGCTAACGTAATTGACGTCGCCGTCTTATCGGGAAACGTGGCGTGACTCTTCTCCAAAATATCAAGCGCTTGCTTGTATTGCTTTTTCAGAAACAGTAGTTGAGCCTGCGACAGTAGCGCCTGCTCGTTTCCGGGATCCGCTTCAACAATTCGCGCGAACTGTTCCTGGGCCAGATCGTCTTTTCCAGAACGCAGATAGGCTTGGGCCAACATGGAGCGCGCACTTGAATCACGCGGGTTTGACGCGATTACAGACTGAAGGTGAGTGATGGCCTCCCGGTGTCGATTTTGACTAGTCAACAGAACTGCCAGGTTGAAGTGAGCGTTCGCATTTTCGGGAGAAATACGCAGTGCTTCCTCAAACTGCTGGAGCGCGCCAGCCTGATCTCCCAAAAGATTTAACGCGGCGCCCAAATTAACACGACCGGCGACGCTGTCGGGGCTTGCCGCCACTACCTTTCTAAATTCATTCGCAGCTTCAGCGTATCGCTTGGCGTCCATCGCAGTTCTGCCGCGAATCAGGTGCAGTCTCTCGCCTTGAATGATCTCTTCGAACTGATCCACCAGTGGATCAGCGACGCGCACCCCAACGGTTCCTTGCAAACGCAGGTGGTCTTTCGCTTTTTCGAGCTCGCCTAGACCACGGTAGGCCATTGCCAGTGAGTAATGAACTCGAGTTGCCGCGGAAACAATTGCGAGTGTTCGTTCGAAATACTTCACCGCTTCAGCATAGTTACGCTCAGAAAGAGCGACCTGACCAAGCCCATAATGCGCGGCGGGACTATTTGCGTCGATCTTGAGCGCGGCCGCGAAGTGTCGCCGGGCCTCCGCCAAACGATTTGCTTCCAGGAAGATGTTTCCGAGGTTAATTGACGCCGCGGCGTAACTTGGGTTTAAGCTTTGGACCATCACGTAGTTCTTAATTGCGTCGTCAACGCGACCATCCTGTTGATCCAGTTTCGCGATAAGGTAGATCCAGCGAAAATCTTTCGGAGCAAGTCGACTGGCATTCACGTAACATTCCTTCGCCGTCGAGTTGAACGAGTAGGCGTGAAAGGTTTGGCCTGCTGAACCGTACGCCTCACTGAGCGTCGCATCACCTGCGTTCACGGTATTGACGACCGTAGTTAATGAAGACTGCGCCTCCGAAAGGTGTCCACGCACCTCGGCCTCTACCGTTGAGAGATCCGGCCAATGTACTGCGACCAGATTCGACTTCGGCGCAGGCAAAATGCGCTCAACTTGCTGAGGACGCGCCTCGAAAATCGGAAGCAATAGAACGAGCAAGATGAGTGGCACCAGTTTCATACAGGCTTACTTCGGAACGGTTCCTTGTTTCCACGTGTGATACTTGTTCAGTGGCGGATTCTTCCACTCGGCAGAGCTACCATCCGGCCAGCGCACACGAACCGTCTCGATGCGCGCGACGTTTCCCAGTCCAACTAACACTCGTGGATCGTTTGCTGATAGATAACTGCCGTCTGTCCGCGCACGCCGGTGTAGGACAGACTTGTTTGAGCTCATGACCTCGACTTTTGTGCCAAGCAGATCACGGCCCCCATCTTTACTAACAAGACGCAAACCAAACCATTGCTTGCGATGGCCAACGTTGTTTAGGAGCAGTCTGACCGGACCGTTGTTGTTCGTAATAACGACGTCAGTATCGCCATCGTTATCGATATCGCCGAAGGCTGCGCCACGACTGACTTCCAACAGTTGGAAACTTGATCCAGCTTGATCGATTACTTCAGCAAAGCCGGCTTTTCCGGTATTGCGAAACAGTTGGTTTGGCTGGCCCAGGGGAAATGGATCACCTTTGCGAATCAGGTCCGGCAACAATTGCACTGCACCATTCACGACGAGCAGATCGAGCCAGTTGTCGTTGTCGTAATCAAACAATAAAGTGCCAAACCCGGTGAACCGCCGGCCCGGCATACCGAGACCACTCTCGCGCGTACGGTCCTCAAAGAGTGCGTCGCCGAGATTTATGAAAAGCGTGTTTGTCTCATCCATCAGGTGGGTGATAAAGATGTCATCTGTCCCATTTGCGTCGAAGTCCGCCGCGTCGACACCCATTCCCGCTTCAGCTTTCCCATCTCTGTTAACCGCCGCGCCTGCCAACAATGCTTCGTTCTTAAACGTACCGTTCTTCTGGTTCATCCAGAGCTGGTTTGGATCGCCGTCATTCGCGACATAAATATCTGGCCAACCATCGTTGTTGAAGTCAGCGGAGATCACTCCGAGGCCATGCCCGAACTCTTTGTCGAATCCACTCGCAGCCGTGACGTCAGCAAACTTTCCGTTTCCTAAGTTGTGAAAAAGACGATTACCCGGAGCGCGAAAGACCCGTGGCGTGCAGTAATCTCTTGCAGTTGTTGTGGCGTAACAATTCGGACTGTTGGCTGGTGAGAAATCGGCGTAGTTCACCACGATCAAATCGAGCCAGCCGTCGCGATCGTAATCGACGAAGGCGGCGCTTGTGCTCCAACGTGTATCGTCGGTATTTGAACTCCTGGTTACATCGACGAATGTGCCGTCTCCTTTGTTGAGATACATTTGGTTTGAACCAAGGTTTGTAAGATAAAGATCGGACCAACCATCGTTATTGATGTCGCCAACAGCAACTCCCATCCCATAACCCGTCGCAACGATGCCGCTCTTTTCGGTTACATCTGTGAATTGGATCGTCCGGGCGCCGTTCTTATCGAGCTGAAGTTCGTTTCGAAAGAGCCTGCCGCGTGGTGAGACAGCATCGCGCCACGGAAACTTTGTACTGTCAGGTTTGTCGGCAGGTTCGAGCACGTTTCCTTGCACGAGGTAGACGTCAAGATCTCCATCATTGTCGTAATCAAAAACCGCGACGCCTGCACCCATTATCTCCGGAAGAAAAAACTTGCCGGTCATGCCGTTATAGTGTCTGAACTTTAAGCCTACCTTTTCCGCGACTTCATCAAAGACAGGTTGAGCGTTAATTAAGTGCGTTGGATTGAGACAGAGCGCTGCCATAGTCAACAAAGCGAAAATTTTTACGATAACATTCATGAGTTCGATTCGCGCGGGAGTATCTCAGAAACGAACGGAACGTGTGAAGAGCCTGAAAATTCTTGACACCTTGGTTGCCTGCTGGTATATCAAGCCGTCCCAGTTCGACCTCCCTTAACTAGGTCGCTCTTCTGATCCTCGTTCAGAAACACAGGCCTTATTACCTGTAGTCCGTCTACGGCGTTCTCGCCGATTTCCAAAGGAGGTTTCCCCAATGAAAAATCTCAGAAGTGTACACGCCATTGTGCGTGTTGTATTAGTCGTTGTTTGCTTACCGATGCTGGTCCCGGCCCAGGCATCAGATGACAGATCCAAGGGAGTTTCGATCAGTGGTATTGGACTAAACGTGAAGTGGGACGTCGCTGTCCCTCACGCTGGATTGACACTTACGATTTCTGCGCCTGACGGACAAGTCTTCCGTAAAGAGTTTAAAGGGCGCTCCGCGGAGTTTACACTCACCGACGCGAAAGGCGAGAGATTCGCCGACGGTCAATACTCTTACGAACTTCGCGTCACGCCTCCCATCCCGGCTGATGTTAGAGAAAAGCTCGCCGAAGCACGCGAGAAAGGTAATGACGCCGAAGTGCGGCGCGACCTGATCAGGCGCGGCAGTTTGCCGTCCCAGCCCCTCGTCGTCTCAGGAAACTTCGCGATCCTGCACGGTTCGGTCATTGTCGACGGATCGTTGCAGGAAGGCGGTTCAGCAACTGCGGCGGCGCAGCCGCGAGTCTCCCGGCCCATCACTGGACCAGCGACAAATGTTTTCCGTCCTGGATCTGCGATGAATGGTGTTCGACGACACCATCCGGTAGTCAATCCGTTTTTTGATTTCGTCATTGCCGACGATCTTATCGTGCAGGGTAGTGCCTGCGTCGGTCTTGACTGCGTCGACGGCGAAGTCTTTGGCTTTGACACAATCCGAGTGAAAGAAAACAACGTTCGCTTCCAGTTTGACGACACAAGCGTGAGCGCCGGTTTTGCCACGAACAACTGGCAGATCCGAGCGAACGCGCAGGGAAGTGGTGGCGGCAGTTTTCTCGCTTTTGTAGATCAAGGTGCTACCGGAAATTCAGAAACGGGAACGCTTGTGTTTCAAGTCGATGCCGGAGCGCCGGCTAATTCGCTGCGAGTGAGTAGCTCGGGCAACATCGGTATCGGAACAGCCACTCCGGTGCTGGATGTCCATACCAATACAAGCGACACTCCGGCGATGCGACTCGAACAAAACAATTCGGGCGGCTTTACAGCTCAGACCTGGGACATCGCCGGCAACGAAGCCAACTTCTTCGTGCGTGATGTGACTAGCGGTTCGACGCTACCCTTCCGCATTCGCCCCGGCGCGCCGACGAGTAGTCTTGATATCAGCGCCAGCGGCAATGTAGGAATTAATACCGCGTCTCCGGCTGCATTGCTCCATGTTGAAAAGAACCAGGCAACTGGAACGGAGATCCGGGTTACCAATTCCAACACGACGAATGGTTTTTCAGGGCTGTATCTGAACGGTGGTTTCACCCTGACGACCGGCGGTCTGGTCCAATACAACAACGTCACAGGACAGAAGAATTTGTTTATTACTACCGGCGGTGGCGATCCGGTTCATTTTGGTACAAACAATACGGTCCGAATGACGATCCTGCCGACTAATGGGTTTGTTGGTATTGCGACACAGGCACCAACCGACAATCTTTCAGTCAATGGAACTGCTAGTAAGAGCGGTGGCGGATCGTGGTCAGTGTTCTCGGATGAACGGTTGAAGACGATCAAGGGAAGGTTCAACCGCGGACTGAAGGCTGCGATGCAGTTGCAGCCGGTGCGTTACCAGTACAAGCCGGATAACGCATTAGGTCTCAAGTCAGACGCAGAAAGTATCGGCTTCGGCGCTCACGAGCTTCAGAAGGTTATCCCTGAAGCCGTTACCACGAACGCAAACGGCTATTTGCAAGTCAATAACGACCCGATCATCTGGACCATGCTCAATGCAATCAAGGAGCAGCAACAGGAGATCGAAAAACTGAAACAGGAAATACGTCAGCTACGTGCAACTTCGCGCAAGCGGAAGTAAGAAGGATGAACTCACGGCGACGCGCCAGCGTCGCCGTGGGGCCTAACTACGCTCCGAATTGCTTTAGATGATGGTCGGCATGTTTGTATGTGACCGCGCCCCACTCGCGCCAGGTTAGTGGTCCAAACAGCGGGTGAGCCGGCCCCATCCCCTCACGCTCGCCGGTTCCAATTCGTTCCACCAACTCGAGTAGCGCTACTCGCTCCTCTTCAAACGCGGTTACATCCACGGGCTTCAACTCAGGCGCGGTCGGCGCTCCTTTCGGGAATGGCAAGACGTAGAGAATGAGGTGCTTCAGAGGAAACACTTGGAACGCTCGCTTGTTCACCGAAGGAACCGACAACTGTCCAACGGTCATGAGCGCCGAGAGGCGAAGATGGTGCAGCATGCTCGTCACGTCCATCTTTCCCCATCGGCCAGCGGATGAAGCCGATAACGATTGGAGTCTGGTCAGGATCGCTTTCCGGTCGTCCTCGTTGAGGATTGAACGCATCGCCACCCTCCTTCCAAATCTGCCGGGTATTAGACCAAAGAGACTGCTGAACTATAATACTATTCGTCCTTACACTTTTTGCGGGAACGGAACCGCTGGAAATAATATTTCATGTGCAATGGCTCCAGGCTTGGATCGTGAGTGGCGACCAACGCTCTGATTGTAAACTAATGCCTTGGTTGGACGTGTTTTGTATTTAAGTTGTAGACTCCCCCAAAAGGAGAAACAATGGAACGCAAAGTAGCGAGCGATTACCCGCAGGAATTGTTGGACCTCTTTCACGAATATCAACACGGCGACATCAGCCGGCGCGAATTCCTCGACGGCGCCGCCAAGTTCGCGGTCGGCGGATTGACCGTTGCAGCGATTTTCGAAGGCCTTCGCCCCAACTACGCGTGGGCCCAACAGATCCCCGCCAACGACCAACGCATCAAGGTCGGTTACGAAACCGTCCAGTCGCCGGAAGGTAACGGGTCGATCAAAGGCTATCTTGCGCGACCGGCAAAGAGTGGAAAGCATCCGGTGGTCCTCGTCATTCACGAGAACCGCGGGCTCAATCCCTACATCGAGGATGTGGCGCGGCGACTCGCAGTTGCGAACTTTATCGCTTTCGCGCCAGACGGGTTGACGTCTGTCGGCGGTTACCCCGGCTCGGATGAGAAAGGCGCCGCCGAATTCCGCAAAGTTGACGGAAAGAAGATGACGGAAGATTTCGTCGCGTCGGCAAAGTGGCTCAAAGCGCGATCCGATTCCTCAGGCAAACTCGGCGCGGTCGGTTTTTGTTTTGGCGGCGGGATGGTGAATCAACTCGCTGTGCGGTTGGGTGGTGATCTAAACGCGGGAGTGGCGTTCTATGGTCGCCAGGCAGCCATCGCCGATGTGCCTAAGATCTCGGCGCCATTGTTATTTCAATATGCCGGTAACGATCAGCGGATCAATGAAGGCATCGCTGCTTACGAGGAAGCGCTGAAAGCTAACAACAAGGTCTATCAGAGTCACATGTACGAAGGTAAACAGCACGGTTTCCACAACGACACGACACCGCGTTACGACGAAGAGGCCGCGAAGCTAGCGTGGACACGAACCCTCGAATTCTTCAACAAGTATTTGCGATAGCCGGCGTAATTTACGCGCGTGTGACAGATCGAGTTAGTTAGAGGTGAGCGGAAGAGTGTGATTGCGCAGGCTTTGGCAAGGCTTGAGTTCGATCCCGTTTTTAGCGTCTTCCGCTGCTCGTCCGAGTCTCACGCGCGCCTCCGCCATCGCGGGCAGACGCAGTGTGGCGGTGCTGGCTTCCTTTTCTGAGGTAACTATTTTTGCGAGCGTCCAGTAACGTCCCGGAGGGACGTGGTCTATGCTGAACGAACCATCGTCACCAACTGTCGCTGCGAAATGACGGAGTACGTCGTCGGCTTTGTCACTCTTGGACGGCACAAGGTAGACAACGATCCGCGCGGATCGCTGTTCTTCCGATAATTCGACGCGACCACTAATCGACGACGCTCCTTCGGCGAGTGTCGCTTTCACTCCGGATACGCGATCTCCTGCTTTCAATGTGAGCCAGTTACGCGCGAGATCAGTGGTCGCATCTTTTGTGCCCGGCATTGTTAACGATCGCAAGTACCAATATCGCGGGAAAAAGCGGATGTCGAAATTGTATTGACCCGCCTCGAGATTACGCAGTTGGAAACCTCCAACACCATCGGGCGATGTTTGTAACAGGCTGTTTGATGAACGGTTGCGTTGAATAGAAACAAGCGTCTCTTCAAATAATGGACGCGGTTTTCCCTTGCACTCCTCAATCGTCGACGATTCTAAAGCTACTACTCCCGCGATTGACGCCAGCGGTTTCACTATCAGCTCGATGCCCGTGATGTCTGCGCCCTTCACGGTGATTCGCTTTGCTTCCGAACGGAGCACCTCGCCGCTTTGGGATCCGTAATCAGCCCAAATTAAATAATCCCCATCTGCGACACCCGTGAACTCGAAACCTTGTGCGTCTCGTACATAAGTGGAGATCCTCAAATCCGGTTCGGAGTTAACAACGCGTTCGAGTTTGATTGTTACCCATCGCGAGTCTGGGGTGGTGGCCGCCTTAACATTGCCGCTAACCGCGTGACCGCTCGTCCCACGATAACGAATGTCGATGGTTCGTTCCTCTCCTCGAGCAAGCGATACTTCTTCAGCCGTATCTCTGGTAGAAGATGGCGCGAAGCTCGGCGCATCGTTGTCGTATGCATTCGCTCCCGCTCCCCATAACCCTCGACCGCCGGCGAAGACAACATATGTGCCGGGAAGCAAGCCGAAGATCCGGTAGACGCCCCGATCATCTGTGAATCTATCAAGCGACTGTGCCGGTTGTTGTGATCGCTGGCCATTCTCGTCGCGAATCATCATCGCACGCACGCGGACAGCGACAACGGGATCGTTATCGGCAGTCGAAACTTTTCCCGTGATAACTCCGCCCTTGAACATGTTCACGGTAACTGAATCGCCGACTCGATGAATCTGCTTATCCGGATCGACGGGAAGGCTGACGTAAGCCGCCGCG
>DASRPN010000193.1:0-23408 GCA_035646355.1 Pyrinomonadaceae bacterium
TTCGTTCGGACAAACGGTTTACCGATCTGCTCAACAGAGTCGGGCTTGCTTCCGTTCGCAGCCCTGCGGAAGACGCCGCACCACCGAAGGAGTACGCAGCACTGGCGTCGATGGCGAAGCGTACTCTCAGCGTGGGAAGCGTAATGGTGATTGTAGTAGCGATGCTCGTCTTGTTCACTCTCGGATATTTTCTCATCAACTCGCTCACTCGAACGGAGACCGCCAGCAATCCACGAGCAATCAACTTCGAACAAATCACACAGAAATCTGGTCCGGAGTTCTTTCCATCACTATCGCCTGACGGGATTTCGATCGCATACGCGGGCCGCGAGTCAGGTAACTGGGACATCTATTTCCAAAGCATTGGCAGCACCAACTCGACAAACCTTACGAGAAATTCGTCAACCGACGACTCCCAACCTGCATTCTCGCCAACCGGCGATCGCATTGCGTTTCGTTCAGAACGCGATGGAGGTGGCATCTACGTGATGAGCGCCAATGGCGGATCGCCGACGCGAGTCTCCGACTTTGGTTACAGCCCCTCGTGGTCGCTCGACGGTGGAACGATCCTGATCGGAACCGAGAAGATTCCTCAACCCTCAACGCGTCCGACTCGAAGTGAGCTGTGGAGGATCGATCTGGAAACAAATCATCGACAACGAATCTCGGAAGGTGACGCGCTTCAGCCTGTGTTTTCGCCGCGCCAGAAGCGGATCGCATATTGGAGCCGACCAGACAGGTACGGCCAGCGAGAACACATATGGACCATTCCGGCGAATGGCGGTACAGCGGTAGCGGTGACAGACGGTTCGTTCACCGATCTGAATCCGGTTTGGTCTCCCGACGGAAAGTATCTCTACTTCTCCAGCAATCGTGGCGGCAGTTCGAACATTTGGCGCATCGCGATTGATGAAAACACAGGCGCAACTTCCGGCGTTCCCGAAGCCGTGACCGCAATGGGCGCGACGACGTCTGTCCTGCATTTCAGTTTTTCACGCGACGGGCGGCTGGCGTATTCAGCACAAACTGAAATGAGAAATCTCCGCAGCGCGTCGTTTAGTCCGGCTCAAAAAACAATTGGCAAGCCCGTTTCGATCACTGAAGGCTCGATGCAATTCTGGTTTCCGGATCCGTCACCGGACGGTGAATGGTTGGCGGTTAATTCGATGGGCCAGCAGCGACATATTTTTGTCATGCGAACGGACGGTACAGAACAGCGTGACATTACGCCCGGCGAGTACCGGTATATGTGGCCTCGCTGGTCGCCGGACGGTCAACGCATCGTTTTCAGTTCGCGACGAACAGGGGATTATGAACTTTGGATCGTAAATCACGACGGTTCGGGGTTGCGACAACTGACGCAAAGCTCCGGTGGACATTATTCGCCCTGGTCCGCTGACGGCAGCATGATTGCGTATTCGATCCACGCGCCGAAGAACGACGGCGTCGTAATTAGTCCCGACAAGGCGTGGAGCGATCAGAAGCTGCTTTATCTGTCGCCGCTGAGCGATGCGAGTCTTTCTTTCGAGGGTTGGTCGTGGTCTTCGGACGGTAAGAAGTTGGCGGGGATCAAACATCTTCCGAACGGCGTGCATTCGGGCATCGGCATTTACGATCTGGAAACAAAGACTTACGACTGGTTGACCGATTTTGGTGATTGGCCCATCTGGCTCAACGACAATCGTCATCTGCTCTTTGTTAGTCAGGGCAATCTGCTGTTATTCGATACGCTCACACGAAAGCACCGGCAATTGATGGTCGTGAGTGACCAGGACGTTGACATCGGCAGCCCTGCAATCTCACGCGACAATCGCACAATCTACTTCACGTATGTCGCCGTAGAAGCTGATATTTGGCTCATGCAGACTGCCGCCAATTGAGTATCACTTGAAAGGATTGCGCTCCGGCGGTTCTTCGTGATCGTCGATGGTGTGCAGCAGCCCGCGGACTACGAGGTTCAACATCGGAATCCGGTGACGAATCCAGACGCGCATCGGATCAGGACGCGCGCCGAGGCGTGCTTTTGGTTCCAGAGCGGTGCGGCCGAGCGAGAGCCGCGTGCAGCCAAGCGAGATTGCGTGATCGATCACCGCTTGCAACAAGCGGAAGTAGATCGGGATGCCGGCATTAGCTGCGCGATCGAATCCGATGTAGTAGCCAACCGCGGTCTCGCCATCTTTCACTGTCGTTACAAACCCCAGCAACGTTTCGCCTCGCTTTAGCACTGTGAAGCGCATGTCGTCGCCCAGCTCTCGCGCGAGTGTTGGAAGGAAGGTGACCGGTAGTGTCACCAGTCTCAGTCGCGCGTTTTTGTGAGTCTGAAGATACAGTGCGTGTAACTGCTCAGCTTGGCTAGCGATCTCGTCGCTCTTTATTTCAGTGACGGTGCAACCGGCCGCTTCAACCTCCTTCTCAATCTGTTTTGCCTGTTTGCGATACTTAGACGTGAGACTGCCGAGATAGTCGTCATAACCCTTCCACTTTGGCGAGATCTCGAGAACCATGTTTGGTTCCGTTTCGAGTTCACGATACGAAAAACGCGAGAGTGCGTTTGCCGACGATGCGTACCTATCGGGAATGTCCTTAACCATCACAAACGCCGTGTCACCGAAGAGCTTGTCGACGCGACGCAGTCGATAGATCGCTTCCGCGACCGCGGGCCAGAGCGGTTCGTGGTCCACATTTGGAGCGAAAGAAATGCCATGCATGCCCCACGAAAGCAGGTTTCCGCAGACGAGCATCTTTTCTTCGAGCCGGTCCAGCGGGAGCTCCCTCGCGGACTTACTGCGCAAACGCGCGACTGAAACGGTCACACTTTGCGCGGCGATAGCTGCGACCGGTTCTTTATCGCGAAAGACGAGGGCGTAACACTGTCGCAGATTCTCGGGACCGGCCTCTTCAAGCACGCGCAGGTAGCGACGCGAGAGAAACAACGAATCGTGTGACGTCACTTTGTCCCAATGTGTTTTGTCGAAGAAGTCGATGCGGTCGGCAACTGCGAAAGCGAAGCCGCTCGGTCGGTGACGTTCGCGATGCTGGTCTCTCAGGCTGCGTGCTTTTGTTACTAGTTTGTTGAGTGACTTGATGGTTGGCATGAGGCGTTAATAATAAACCACGAGCCCGCGAGAGTAGTGTGAAAACTCTCGCGGGCTTCGTTCGTCCCCCGCTCGTCCAATTTATGCACCCGAGATTTATGGGCGTTGGAAGATGCCTTCGAACCAAACAGCGTTTGGTACGGTGGCACCGTTGCATGGCGTGTGGTTGCCGGCGATGTGGTAACGGCCGTGACCTGTGGCGCCGGCATATTTTCCCGTTCCCCCGGCGACTCTGAACCCGATTGCATGCGAGTTCGTTACCGCGCAGTTAGTTGGATCGACCACCTGGAGGAAGGGGTCGCTTTCGATGTTGATCGTAGAGCCGTCCTGGAAAGTGTCAGTGGCTTTCAGATCGAACACTTCGCCAGTTGCGGTGTTAGTGCATGCGGAGACCGTGTTGGTGAGTATTCCGCCTTCGTTATCGATCCCGGAACCGGCGAAAAACACCTCGACGAACTGCGGGAATGCACCGCAGCGCGCGACGTTTGGTCCAGCGCCGGTCGGACTAAAGGTGGCATATCCTTTCCAGTGAGCGTTGACTTTATCGTTGGACAATGCGGCGGCATTTGAACTCGTGCCGAGCGCGAGTCCGGCCAATGAGATCAGTCCAGCAAGAGTAATTAGGGTCAGTGTGAGTTTGATAGTTCGCATTTGCTTCCTTCTCCTTAGAGATCAGTATTACGTGCCAATCACTAAGGCGCAGGACGCGCGCAAAAACTATCATTCAGTTGCTTTAAGGATTGTTACCTTGACTTTCCGGGGCTTTCTTCTTGTATTCGCTCGAGTTCGGCGATCGTTTCGAGATCTTTAGGACGGCCGGCGGCCCGCTTCACTTCAATCAGGCGCTGTAATCCAAGGCAGCGGCACTCCACTCCGGCGATTTGGATCTTGATCGTGTCAGGAAGCAGTTGTTCATAACTTCCTCCTCCAACGATCTCGCCTAGCAAATCCAAAGCGCCCAGTGTGGTGGTCAGCGTGAAGTTGAGGCCTTTCTGAATCGTCTCTACACTCCACTCGAATGGTAATCCGGGTGGCGCGCCTCGAAGGTACGGTTGAACCGATCGCAGGGCTTTCACCATCGATTCAACGTTTCCGGAACTGCGGTTGTAAACGACGTCCAGATCAAGAGTTAGACGTGCTGAGCCGTGCGCAGTTGCGGCCGCACCACCCACAATGATGAATTCAACTTCGCTTTCGGAAAGCAGGCGTATGAGAGCAGTGAAATCCGTCACTCTTGTAACCGCGCCTCTCTTCCAGCGCGCTGAAGTTCTTCTGCGAATTGCTGAAGCTTCATTAGTTGCTGGAAACGCTGGTCCACAGTGAGGCGGAGGTTTTCGCGGATTAGGGTTACGTCGACGTCTTTCTTGTAAGCCTCGATTAGCGCGTCGAGACCCGTACGAGGTTCTGCTGTGTGGTCCGGATGGTTCATCTCAATTGCCCGATTATTATAACGCAAGCCGGAGAGTAGCCGTTCGGGTTATCATCTTTCAGCAGTATGCGATGCCCACGGTGTAAGAGTGAGAGGATTCAGCGCGACTATGACGACGCGGTGGCGGTGCTGCGTCTAATTGGGCTCCATAAACTGCTGTGCAACAACTGTGGGTTAGTGTTTAAGGGTTTCGATCCGCTCCGAACGGTCCAACGTGAGGCGGTGCAGGAGAAGGGGAAACGCAGCAATCGCCGTCGCGTGCCGCGATACAACACCCACTTACCGGCTGCGATCTCGCTCGTGGACGACAAAGTAGCAGTCGGGAAAGTTTCGTACTCTGAACCCTCGCGTGGTCACTGCGAATCAATCAGCAAGTTTGGCATGAGCCTGTCGTTGATCGGCGCCCGGTTCACCGAGGGCGAACTTTCACGCGTCGGTCGTCTCCTCTTTGTACGCGTCGATCTGCCGGACGGACTGGTGGAAGCGGTAGTAACGCTACTAAAGCACAATCGATCCGGCGACGGAGTAAAGAAGAAGTGGTCGCTCGCCGTAAAAATTCATCAGATGTCGGACGACGACACCGAACGCCTCGAAAACTACCTCAAAACCCGCGGTGAAAGTCGCCCGGTGGTTATCTCCGAGTAATACCCAACCACCCCGGATTTCACAAATAACAGTAAATCACGCAAAATGCCGATATGGCCCGAATGCCCCTGATTCTCGTGCTTCTCCTGTCGCTGGCGTCTTTGCAGTGCAACAGCGGCACCACCAATACAAACGCCCCGCGAAACAATGCGCAGCCGGAAAACGCGGTCGTCCAGAAATTCGGCTATGAAATCGTCAATATCTGGCCGCATGATCCGAGTGCGTTTACACAGGGTCTCGTCTTCCTCGACGGCAAAATGATCGAAAGCACCGGCCAGGTAGGCCGCTCGAGTCTCCGCAACGTCGAGATTCAAACCGGGAGAATACTGAAGAAACTCGATGTCCCGCCGCCGTATTTCGCCGAAGGCATCGCACTTCTGAACAACAAGATTTATCAGCTCACGTGGGAGCAAAACCTCGGTTTTATCTACGACGCCCAGGGCTTCGAGAAGCTCGGCGAGTTTAAGTATGACGGCGAAGGTTGGGGACTCACGACCGACGGCCGGTCGCTGATTCTAAGCGACGGCTCGAATCGCATTCGTTTCATCGATCCAGACAGCTTTCAGGTCACAAAAACCATCGCAGTCATGGACGCGAAAGTGCCCGTCCGCGAGCTCAACGAACTCGAATTCGTCAACGGAGAAATCTACGCTAACATCTGGCATGACGATCGAGTCGCGGTCATCAATCCACAGACCGGCCGCGTCACGGCGTGGATAGATTTAGCAGGGCTGTTGCAACCCGGCGACGTGCAAGATCCGGAAGCGGTGTTGAATGGCATCGCTTACGATCAATCGACCGAGCGGCTTTTCGTAACAGGCAAGCTTTGGCCAAAGTTGTTCGAGCTTAAGATTAAACGGTAGATGAAGTTTCTGACTTACTTCCAGGCTTTTTCCTACGCCATGATCGCAGTGGCCATGCTGGCGCTGGTTCTGGCGGGAGGCTTGAGCTACGGCTTGGCGTTGGCGTTTTTGGTCGTCATGATCGTGAGCTGGAATCTTGAAGGAACGCGCTGGCAACTGCCCGAACGTTACGGTCTCGCAATCGTGTTACTCTCGATACCGCTGTTTTACGTTGACTGGCAGTATCAAAAGTCGATTGGCGAACCGGCGGAGCGTCTCGGTGTTACAGCGCTGGCACATCTGATCGTTTTCCTGTCGGCAGTGAAGCTGGTCCAGGTTAAGAAAGATCGCGATTGGGTGTTTCTGTACCTGATTTCGTTCTTTGAAGTGTTACTGGCGGCTGGTCTGAGTTTTAGTCCGGTGTTTCTGGTCACGTTGACGCTCTACTTGTTGTGCGGTTTATGTGCGGTAACGGCGTTTGAGATTCAAAAAGCACGACGATCTATCGCGCACGCGGAGACACGTTTGCTCGTGCCGCCGGATTCGCGCGTGTTTCGCAAAGGTGGAAAACGGTCGTGGCGCAGCACTGAAGCGGCGCGGCTACCCGTAGTTGCCGTCGCTTTACTGGTTCTGATCTTTGCACTGGCGTTGCCGTTATTTCTGATCGCGCCGCGTTCCGGCGCCGCGGCACTGACGCGCAGTGGCAGTGGTCTAACAAACTTCATCGGCTTTTCGGAAAGCGTAACGCTCGGACAGATCGGCACGCTGAAACAGGACGATGCCGTTGTGATGCGCGTGCGCGTTGACGATCCGGGGCCGCCACAGGGTCTTCGCTGGCGTGGGGTTGCGCTCGACGAGTTCACCGGAAAAGCCTGGCGAAAATCGTCTGACGCTCGCCGCGCCGCACCCGTAAACGAGCGCGGTGGTTTCTTCGCAGTCGGCACGACTGAAGCGCTTCATCGTCTGACGTCGCAAACGTTCTTTCTCGAACCCCTGGAATCGCCCGTGCTTTTTGGCGCGCCGCGCGTGGTGGCGATTCAAGGCGACCTGCCATTCGTTCGTGTTGACGCTGAAGGCGGACTTCAGTCGCGACGTCACGATTACGAGCGGCTGATGTATAAAGCGATTTCCGACACCGACGATCCGCCGGTTGAAGAGTTGCGCGCCGACATGCGTCCTTACGGGGACGCATTCGAACGTTATCTGCAATTGCCCGAGAACCTGGACCGCCGCATCGTCTATCACGCACAGGCGGTGCTGCGAAACGCGCAGGCACGAAATCGTTACGATGCGGCCCAAGCGATCGAGCTCGACTTGCAAAAGAACTTCGCTTACTCGCTCGAGATGAAAGCGAGCGGCCCGGATCCACTGTCTGATTTTCTTTTCAACGTGCAATCGGGGCACTGTGAGTACTTCTCGACGGCGATGGCGGTGATGTTGCGAACACACGGAATCGCCGCGCGCGTCGTGAACGGTTTCCTGCCGGGCGAGTACAACGAGACGTCGGGCGCATACACAGTCAGACAAAGCGACGCACACTCGTGGGTCGAGGTCTACTTTCCGTCGTCACGGTCATGGGTAACTTTCGATCCGACGCCTTCAATCGGACGCGCCGAGCCGGTGCGCACTGGTTTGACTGCTCAACTACACAAGTACGTCGAAGCGCTCGAGTTGCTCTGGTTTCAGTACGTGGTTGGCTACGACAAACAGGAGCAACGATCCCTGGCGAGCTCGATCCACAATCAACTGTTCGATTACGGTCGCTTTGCTTCGAATCTGTTGAACACGGTGCGTGGTTACATGACCGCGACGACGCTATCTATTGCAGTAGTCGTGCTCGGGATCGTGTTGATGATTCTTACGATGATTTTCGGTAAGCGTTTCTGGCATTTTCGCTTGCGCCGGAGCGCCGTCGTCACGGGTGCGGACGAAACGTATTCAAGCGTTGAGTTCTACGAACGACTTCTGAATGTCATGGAACAACGTGGACTCTCACGCGCCAAACATCTCACGCCGCTCGAATTCGCAAATACATTGGTCCCCGCGCAGGCAATGATGATCACGCGAGCTTACAACCGCGTCAGGTTTGGTAAACAGCGACTCACCGCGACGGAGAAACGCGAGATCGAAAACGCCCTATCCGAACTGGAGCACACGGACCACACTCGTAAATGAAGAAAGTCGGTTTTGTAAGTCTGGGCTGTCCCAAGAACCTCGTCGACAGCGAGGTCATGATGGGCCAACTCAAACAAAATGGTTATGAGATCACTGCGGACGCCGCGCAGGCTGACACCGTCGTCGTGAACACGTGCGGTTTTATCGATTCCGCCAAACAGGAATCGATCGACGCGATTCTCGAAGCGGCGCGTTTGAAGACTGAAGGCCACGCGCAACGACTCATCGTCGCCGGCTGCCTTGTCGAGCGTTACCGCGACGAGTTAAAAGCCGAGATGCCGGAAGTCGATGCGTTCATCGGGACGAGCCAGATCAACGACATCCTTGCCGTTTGCGATCCGAAGACCAACACGCGAACGCTTCCCGTTATCCCTCTTGGCAACCAAAGTGCGACCTATCTTTACGACGACTCAACACCGCGCGTGTTGGCGACACCGTCGCACTACGCGTACATCAAGATAGCTGAAGGCTGCGATCGCCCGTGCGCCTTCTGTTTCATCCCGCAGATGCGCGGCCATTTCCGCAGCCGTCGCTTTGGCTCCATCGTCGCGGAAGCGCATCAACTTGCGGAGGAAGGCGTTAAGGAATTGATCCTTGTGGCTCAGGATTCATCGCGCTATGGCGAGGACCTTGGCAAACAGGACGCACTGGCCCGACTACTTCGCGAACTGTCACACACGGACGGCATCGAGTGGGTCCGGGTGATGTATACCTATCCAACGCACATCAGCGATGCGTTTCTCGACGTGCTTGCCGAGGAACCGAAAGCGGTGAAGTATCTTGACATGCCGCTTCAGCACGCGTCGCAAAATGTGTTAAAGCTGATGAAGCGCGGCGGTAATCGTGCGAGTCTCGAGCGTTTGATCGAACGCGTGCGACGTCGCGTTCCGGGAATCGCGGTCCGGACCACGTTCATTACCGGTTTTCCGGGTGAGACTGAAGATGACTTCAAAGAGTTGCTGGCTTTCGTCAAGAACGTGGAATTCGATCGCGTCGGCGTCTTCACGTATTCAGATGAAGAGGGAACACCGGCGTTCGAGTTGCCCAACAAAGTTCCGAACCGAACTGCTTCACGACGACGCACAACGCTGATGAAAGAACAGGCGAAGATTTCACAGCGAAACAATAAGGCGCGTGTCGGCGAAGCTGTGCGCGTACTTTTCGAAGGCGAGTCGAAAGAGAGTGAGCTTTTGTGGCAGGGCAGAATGGAGACGCAAGCGCCGGACATCGATGGTTGTGTCCTGATCAACGATGTTCCAGATGGCGTGCTGCCCGCGCCAGGAGATTTGGTCCACGTCGAGATCACGGAAGCGCACGAGCATGATCTGATCGGAAGGATCCTCGGTTGACCTTGCCCGTCAAAGAATCAAGCGACGAACTCAACCCCACGGTTCTCGTGTCACCGGCAGATGTTCCGGCACTCGCGAGAACACATTCACCGCTCGATTACGTTGCTCTGGCAATCGCGACTTTTGGCGTCGGCTACCTGCCATTGATCCCCGGAACGTTTGGGTCGATGGTTGGCGTGGCGATCTTCTTGCTGCTGGGAGTGTGGCCATTGCAAGTGGCGTTCATTGGGGCAATCGTTGTGCTTGGTACTTGGGCGGCATTCCGGACCGAACGGCTTCTCGGTATGAAAGACCCGGGAAAAGTGGTGGTTGACGAAGTCGCCGGGCAGATGATTTCGTTGTTGCCGCTTTCGTTCCTCGCCGATGGACCATGGTTCGTGTGGGTGATTGTTGCGTTTAATCTTTTTCGTTTGTTCGACATTTTCAAGCCATATCCTGCTCGTCGGTGTGAAGCTTTGCCGGGCGGTTATGGGATCATGGCGGACGATTTGGTAGCAGGAGTTTATGGCGCGATCAGCACGGCGACTGTTATTAGGTTTTTTGGTTCGTGAGGAGGGTTGACGAGTTGGACACAATCAAAAAGAGACAAGACGACGCGACGAGCAAAGAAACTTTGGAAGACATCGAGGATTCTGAAGCGGATACGGGCGATGCCGATAATGACGATGGTCCAAGTCCGGATGGCGCGTTAGACGAACCGGAAGAATTGCACAATGCGGATCCGATGTGAGGGTTTTGTCCGTAGTCAGTAGTCCGTAGTCAGTAGTTCTGCAAACAACTAACAACTGACAACTGACTACTTTGGTGTGTCTTGCGTCTTCGGGCGGTTCCACAGCCACCCGCGCCACCAGAAGAAGAACAGCATACCCACGGCCACGATTATCATGACGGCCAACGTCGCAAAATAACCGTACCGCGAGTGTAGTTCGGGCATGTTGTCGAAGTTCATGCCGTAAACTCCGGCGATAAACGTCAGGGGCAACATAATCGCCGAGAAGATTGTGAGTACTTTCATGATCTCGTTCATTCGGTTTGAGACCACCGACAGGTAAGCCTCCAACGACCCGTTAACCAAATCACGATAGGTCTCCGCGAGATCAACCACGCGCGTGAGGTGATCGTGTACGTCACGATAAAACGGGCGCATATCTTCAGGGATTAGATCAGAAAACTCACCGCGGCTCATGCGCAGAATGACGTCCATCTGCTTCACCGAGATCCGTCGCATCCGCAACACGCCGCGCTTCAATTCCGTGATTCGCGCGAGAATCTGGTTGTTGGGCTGCTTCAAGTTGAATATTTCTTCTTCCAGACGATCAATGCGCTCGTCGAAATCGTCGAGGACCGGCAAGTAGTAATCGACGATCTGGTCCAGGATTTGGTGACAGAGGAAGGCCGGACCGCGCCGGCAAAGAATCGGGCTCGTGCGCAGAAGTTGTTTGACGTTATTAATGCTGCGGAACGAATCGTGGTGGTAAGTAATGACGTAGTTTTTGCCGAGAAAGCCGTCCAACTCGATTGTGTTGAAGCGATCGGGGCTTGTGTCCGCGCGCACGCCGTGCACGATGAAGTAGAGATAACCCGGAAACTCCTCGATCTTCGGATAGTGGCGGTTTTCGTGGCAGTCTTCTACAGTCAGAGGGTGAAACTTAAACACGTCGAGGAGAATGCGCTCGTCCTCCTCGGTGGGCGATTGCATGTCAACCCAGAGCACGACCGAAGGATCTTTCAAGAGGGCGGGCAGTTGGTCCACTGTAATGCCCTCATGGACCCTCTCCTCGCCCTGCCGGTAAACAAGAATCTCCATTTTCAAGCTCCGCTGACGGATTTTGATTATTCGTGGTGTCTGTTACCATACCGACTTTTTACTGGCAAGCAAATAATTAGAAGCAGACTATGACGATTAAGATTTTCGTGGCCGATGACGTCAGTGATACCGGTCTTCAACCGTTGCGCAGTGCCGGCTTCAACGTGGAAAAGCGTGTGGGACTGGCGCGCGCCGAGCTGGTCGAAGCATTGAAGGGCAGCGATGGTCTAATAGTGCGCAGCGAGACCAAGGTGACTGCCGATCTACTCGAAGAAGCAACCAGCTTGCGCGTGATTGGCCGCGCCGGAGTCGGTGTCGACAACATCGACGTTCCGGCCGCGACTCTCCGCGGCGTCGTCGTGATGAACGCGCCTGACGGCAACACGATCACGACCGCGGAGCACACGATGGCGCTGCTGATCTCGCTCGCCCGTTCGATCCCGCAGGCCAACAGCAGCCTCAAAGCCGGACGCTGGGAACGAAAGAAGTTCATCGGAGTCGAACTACAAGGCAAGACGCTTGGCATTATCGGACTCGGTCGTATCGGACGCGTCGTAGCTTCGCGCGCGCGTGCGCTCGGCATGCAGATCGTTGCTTACGATCCGTTCATCGCTCCAGAACAAGCGCGCGATCTCGAGATTGAGTTGGCGCCGCTCGACGACGTTTACGCACGCGCTGATTTTCTTACCGTCCATACTCCGTTGACGGCCGAAACACGCGGGCTGATCGATCGCGAAGTGTTACGGAAGATGAAACACGGAGCGCGTTTGATCAACTGCGCGCGTGGAGGGCTGGTTGACGAAGACGCGCTGTACGAAGCGCTGATAGATGGTTCGATCGCAGGCGCTGCTCTCGATGTGTTTAGCGAGGAACCGCCGCCCGCGGACCATCGCTTGTTGCAACTCGAACAAGTTATCGCAACGCCGCACCTGGGTGCGTCAACGACAGAGGCGCAGGAAGGGGTCGCCTTCACCGTCGCCGAACAGATGCGCGATTTTTTCCTGATCGGCGTCCTGCGTGGGGCTGTGAACGTGCCGGCGATGAGCGTGAAAGAGTTCAACCTGATGCAACCTTACGTCGCGCTCGCGGAGAGTTTGGGTCGTTTCCAGGCGCAACTTGTCGAGCAGGCGGTAAATGAAGTGCGAATCGAATTCGCGGGCGAGATCGTTGATCTCGATGCCACTCCCGTGACGCGTGCGTTTCTCGCGGGCTTTCTGCGCGACGTGAGTGCTCGCGTCAACGTCGTGAATGCATTTCTCATCGCCGACGAGCGTGGAATCAAGGTCACGACAACTTACGTTCGCTCGGCCGGTGACAACGCTCCGGCTATGCGCACGGAGATCATGGCTGGACCATCACGACGCAGTCTCGCGGGCAACCTGATCGGCTACGGCGGGCAGCGACGTGAGGGACGCATCACCGAGATCGATGGCTTCCATCTGGAAGCCCGACCGGAAGGTCATTTGTTAGTCATGCGAAACTACGACGTCCCGGGAGTGATCGGAAAAGTAGGAACGATCCTGGGCGAAGGCGGAGTGAATATCGGTCGATTTCATCTCGGGCGTCGCGAGCGAGGCGGGGAAGCAATAGCCGTGATCGAAGTTGACGCGCAGTTAAGCAAAGACACTCTTCAATCGTTACGCTCGCTCGAACAGGTAATTTCCGCCCAACCCATCGAACTTTAAAAAGTGGTCAGTTAGTCAGTAGTCAGTTGTCAGTAGTTGCTTTTTCAACGGACCACTGACCACTGACTACTGACTACTAACTGAGCTCGTCGGCGAAATCTTTCAGCTCACGAAACAGACGCGCGAGTTCGCCGGCTTGATAATGAGCGTTCAAACCACTCGGGTTCGGTAGAACCCACACGATCGTTGCGCCGATCATCTCAGGTTGACGGCCCACACTCGCTTTCGGTTGATTGAATGCTGTGCGATACGCGCCGACTCCCAGCAAGGCAAGCACCCTCGGACGGAAGCGGAGCACCTTTCGTCGCAACTTCTTTCCGCCAGCTACGATTTCATCCTTCGTCAACAAATCGGCAGTCGCCGTCGCTCGTGCAACGACATTCGTGATGCCATAACCGCTCTTCAACAGTTCGCGTTCGTCGAACGCCGACAGCACTCGTTCCGTGAACCCGCCCGCATGAAGCGCCGGCCAAAAGCGATTACCGGGCCGCGCGAAATGATGACCAACGGCAGCCGTGTACAGTCCAGGATTGATTCCGGAAAAGAGCACACACAGATCCGGCGCGATAACGTCAGGAACCGTCTTCTTGGTAGCTGCGAGGAGTTGCTGCTTCGTTGGTTTCCAGGGCGTGGTCACGAGGCGAGGTCAGTAGACGTCGAAGTGTGTTTGTCGCGTCGTACTTTGTTTCGACACACGATCGATCACTGTTACGTTAAGCTGATAACGCCCCGGTTGCAGCTCATCGAGCGGAATCTCCGCTGCGTACGGAAGACGCGTGAGATCGGTGTTCTGGTCAAACCCGATCTTTCTCAAGGCGGTTGTGATGAGGGGTTGATCGTCGCGCACCACCTGCACCTGAATTGCGACATCGGGTTTTTGATCGCTACTTGAAAGGGCGGCGTTGTAGGCGAATACGAGGAAGCGCAGTGTCGAATCACGGCGGAAGCGATGACTCGCGCTCATTGCTATTGGATTGATGGTCCCCGCATCTGAAACGTTGGCCATAGTCTTCTGTCTACGTTCACCCAGCATCACGCTGCTCATCACCAACTGCTTCTTGGTAAGGTCCGGGATTTCGAACCATGCGTGCGCACTGCCGATGCGTCCGGTCTTTTCATCACGCGCTGCGACTCTCACCTGATAAAGCCCCGGCGGCAATTTCGCGGGAAACGTGAACGTGATGTCGCGATCGCCAACCGTACCCGACGGCGCAAGCGAAGTGGCGACAATTCGTTCCAGAAAACTCGCTTTCGGCGAGCCTTTGTCGTCGTAATACACACCGCTCACGTCGACTATCGCCTGAGTTTTTCCATTAGGTTGTTGGTTAAACGATAGAAACTCAACCGGTATCTGCATCGACGTTGCCAGCGTTGCGCCCTTACCAACGACGTCATAGTAGTCTGCGCTGATGAGAATCGGCAGACCGCGTTGAGGATAAGCCGCGGAGATCGACTCACGCAGCTTTGCCGGTGCGGTTTGAACTGACGGAGGAGCGGGAGACGTTTCGGGCTTGGCCGCGACCTCGGGTTCGGGATCGACGTCGAAGTATCCCTTTCGCACTCTCAGGCTGAGATCCGGACGGTTTATCAAGCGCACTTCGAGGTTGCGAAACCGCTTATCTTTTTGTGCGGCGGCATCGGGTTTCCAGGCAAGCAAGTAGTAGACGGAAGTTTCCTTCAACGCGGGAGTGAATATCTTTGTGAGATCGTTTGTGTTGAATAACGATTTGCCGCCGGTGTCGGCAGCGAGCGCGTGCATTCCGTCCTGCGTTGCTGTTAGCTGACCTCGCGATGAGCTGACGAGCCGTCCGTGCGGATCGAATGGTTCTTCGGTGCTTGCGTCAGTCAAAATTGCGACGAGTCCGCGAGTGTCGATCGAGTAGATCACGACGCCACTCTTCGCGGCGGCATTGGTCACGTCGCGTATTTTTGAGAACGAATCGCCACGCCGGTTCTCAATCAGAAAACCGCCTGACAAAAAGAAGACGACTTTGCGGCCGGGCAAGTCCTTAGCAGTGCGAACGAGGCGTTGGAGTCCGACCAACGTATTAGTATTAAAGACAGCTGCTTGTGAAAGAATTACGGACGCTCGTTGGCGAACGATGCTTGCTGCCATCTCGCGATTCAGTCCTGGATTTGCGCGTACCGTCTCGGTGATGAAGAACTCGAAAACGTCTCTATCCTGGCGATCGATCAGCATCGCGTGGAACTCGCTCATCAGTGGTCGTTCAGCGTCTTTAATTGAATAGGTTCGAGCGTTGAGGCGTTTCACCGCCTTGCGCAGGACCATGCGATCGTTCGTCAGTTGTTGCAGAAAGCCAATTTGGCCAGTGGCGGAGGAAATTGCGACCTGATCGTTTTGGCCCATCTCCTTGTCGATGAAACTCTCGATCGTCTTTCGGGCGAACGGAAAGTCCCCCACATTCATATGGAAATCGTCGACGTAGAAGAACACGATGCGGCCGCGATCGAGTGGAATCGGTCGCTGAAGATTGACTGTGGTCAGTCCGCGCGCAGCGGCAAGCTGACTCTCTTCGTTGCTGCCCGCCGTGATAAGTTCGAACGCCTCGATAGGTCGTTGCTTGCCGTCGATGCGCAGTTCGAAATTCTCGCGCGTCAAGTCTTTGACGAAGCGGCCCTGCTTATCAAAAACCATCACATCCGTCTGGACGAGCTCGGTGTAAACGCGTACAACGTCATCCTGAGATCGCGCCGGCGGAGGCGGGGGCGGCGTCGCTTGTTGCTGTTGTGCGCGCGCGGGCGTGGTCCAACAGGTCAACAGACACAGAGCCAGCAGATACTTTGCGGACGGGAAAGAGTGGCGACGCGCAAACATAACGTAAAAGGTGTTTCGAGCTCGCGGGGAGACTGGTGTAACTATGTATCAGATGAGGTTGTTGTGGCAACCAGAATCTGTGTACCTTACACCGTTTCACGGAAACTTTGGATTCCCGAACAATAACCCAGATGTCCGCTAACCATATAACAGTCAAGCTGGATCGCGTTTACAAGAGTTTTGGCGACTTTACCGCGGTAAAAGAACTCAGTCTTACGGTGCGCGCAGGCCGCGTTTTCGGGCTGCTCGGACCGAACGGCGCCGGCAAAACGACGACGATCCGAATGATGGTCAATATCACTGCGCCGGATTCAGGTTCGATCGAACTGTTTGGCCGCAAGATCGATTCCGCGTTGCAAAACCGCATCGGCTACCTTCCGGAAGAACGTGGACTTTACCGGCGCATGAAGGTCGTCGATCAGTTGAGATTCTTTGCCGAACTGAAGAACGTTCGCGGGAAGGTCTTTGAAAAAAGGATTGACGAGTGGCTGGCACGCGTGAAGCTGTCCGAATGGAAGAACAAGCGATCGATGGAACTGTCGAAAGGCATGCAGCAGAAGATCCAGTTCGTTACTGCCGTGCTACACGATCCCGAACTGCTGATCCTCGACGAACCGTTCTCCGGTCTCGACCCGATCAACGCCGAGTTGCTCAAGGAGATCGTGCTCGATCTGAAACGCAGCGGAAAGACAATCATCTTCTCGACGCACCAGATGGAAGTCGCAGAAAAAATCTGCGACGACATCTGTTTGATCAATCGTGCGGAGAAGGTGCTCGAGGGCAGCTTGCGCGAACTCAAGAGTAGCTTCGGACGCAATGCAGTTGCCGTGCGCTGTGAGGGCGGAGACGGAGTGCTCGACGATCCATCGCTGGTCAGCAAAGTGGTGAGGCATGCTGACGAAACGCAGGCGCTACTCGCGCACGGCGCCAACGCTCAAACACTGCTGCGCCGGTTAATCGACTCGGGCGCTACGATCGGGAAGTTTGAGATGGTTGAACCAAGCCTGAATGACATTTTCATCACGAAGGTCACGGAGCACCAATGAGAAAGTTTCTGGCGGTAGTCAAACGCGAATACGTGCAGCGAGTGCGCGCGAAGATGTTTATCGTATCGACGATTCTGTTGCCGGTAGTGATGTCTCTCTTTGGTCTCGTTCCGGCGATCATTCTGAATATCGATGCCGGTGGTCCATTGCGGGTGGCTGTGATTGATCAAACCGGCAAGATGTACGAGCCATTGGAATCAGCGTTTGCGACCGAGGAGTCGGAGGAGGCTGCACGACAACCGAGTCCGGAACCGGGGGCGGCGGACCAGACGCGCCGTGGAGTGTCTCGGATGGGTTCGCGAAGCTTTCAGCTCACGGAAGTAAAAACCGATGGGCGCTCGGCTCAGGAGGTGAAGGCCGAGCTAGATCAACAGTTACGCACAAAGCAGCTCGACGGTTATCTAATTCTGCCGCCGGATTTTTTAAGTACCGGCCAAGCCGAGTTCTTCAATAACAATCCGGGCGACATGTTGTCGCGAGGAATTCTGACCTCGGGTTTGACGCGTGCCTTGCGTGAGCAGCGTTTAGTGGAGGCCAACGTTGGGCCGGAGACTCGAAGGGATCTGTTCCGTCGCGTGGAACTGCAAGCCGTGAAGATCGGCGCGACGGGTGAAGAACGCGACTCGGGTGGAAGTTTTATTCTGGTGTTCGGCGTCGGCTTCATCATGTATCTCGCGATCCTGATGTACGGGCAGGTCGTACTCGGTGCGGTGATTGAAGAGAAAGAGACGCGGATTGCCGAGATACTGTTTTCGTCAGTGAAGCCGTTCACGTTGATGATGGGGAAACTCGTGGGCGTTTCCTTGGTGGCGCTGACGCAATTGTGCATCTGGGGAGCAGCGTTCGCGGCGTTCGCATTCTATGGCGTGAGCATGATGATGTCGCGCGGTATGCCGGCGAGCATTCCGAGCATTCCGTTTTCTCACTACATCTACTTCGGACTGTTTTTTCTGCTTGGGTATTTCATCTACGCAACGATCTATGCGCTTGTCGGATCGATGGTGACAACGGCCCAGGAGGGTGGGCAGTTGGCGATGCCGATCATCCTGATCCTGATCGTTAGCTTCTACCTGTTTCTGCCGGTGAGTCGGAGTCCAGATTCGGCGTTTTCGTTTTGGGTGTCGATGTTGCCGTTTTCCGCGCCCGTGGCGATGCTGGTCCGCATCGTGACGCAGACGCCGCCGTTCTGGCAGATCGCGTTGTCGTTGGTGATAGGGTTCAGCACCGTGCTTTTGATCATGTGGTTTGCGTCGCGCGTGTATCGAGTCGGGATGTTGATGTATGGGAAGCGCGCTTCACTGCCGGAGGCGTGGCGCTGGGTACGCCAGGCTTAGACGAGTGCTTGGTGCTTTGTACTTAGTACTTTGCTTCTTGTCAGTGGTCCGTGGTCAGTTGTCCGTGGTAGATAGCTAAGTTAGTTGTTTGTCAGTGGTCCGTTGTCAGTGGTCCGTTGTTAGTTCTTAGCTATCTACCACGGACAACTGACCACGGATGATTGACCACGCACAACTCAACGGACCACTGACAACGGACAACTGACAAAGCACTAAGTACCAAGCACAAACAATGATTGAGATCGAGAAGAAGTACCGGCTAACTTCAGCGCAGCGTGATCAGGTGTTGCTGCGTTTGAAGGAAGTTGGCGCGGATGATCGTGGTGAAGAGTTTGAGGAGAACACGATTTACAGTGGCGGCGCCTTGAAGCGTGGGACGTCGGTGTTGCGCTTGCGGCGCGTCGGCGGGCGCGCTTTGCTGACCTACAAGGAACGCGTGGCCAACGCTTCAGCGGTGAAGCATCAGCGTGAGGAGGAAACCGCGATTGATGATCCATCAGCGATGGCGGTGATTCTCAATGCTCTTGGTTTCAAGCCTTTGCTGGTTTACGAGAAGCGAAGACAGACGTGGTCTCTTGGACCAACGGAAGTTGTTATTGACGAGCTGCCGTTCGGACTTTTTATGGAGATTGAAGGCGGCGAGCAGGATATCGAAGCCACCGAGCAGACACTTGGGATCCACGATCTGCCTGCTGAACATGAGACATATCCGCGACTCACCGAGCAGTATGGTCAGGTTGTTGGCGATGTGATTGAGGCACGGTTTAACTAAATTTGCGCCGGAAAGTGTCGCATTCCCGGTCACAAATTTCGTCACTTCTTCGTCGTTTCGATCGATTTTCCCCACAAAAGCGCGGGTTTTCACCGGGCACAGGTCTTGAACAGTTATTTGTCGATGTTCTTGATCGGCTCACTGCTATTTTTTGGCGCGCTTGCGATGATCATCCACGAACTGGGGCATCTGGCCGCGGCGCGTTATTGCCGTGTCCCGGCCTCTGAGTTAGGACTCGGAATGGGGCCGAAACTCTTTGGGTTTCGTGTCGGCACTATTCGGCTTAACTTTCGTGCGCTGCCGATTGGGTCGTTTGTGATGCTCGATGGCACTGTGTTGCTGGAGAGATCGGTGCGGGCGCAGCTCCTGGTCCATCTTGGCGGAGTTATCTTCAACACGGTTGCGGGAGTGCTGACGTACGGAACTATGTTTGGCTGGTTGAACCTGTTGCTGGCAGCGGGAAATATTCTGCCGCTTTATCAGCACGATGGCTGGAAGTGCGGTGTTGCGATTATGCGCGCGTTGATGCAGCGCAATAGTCAGCCTGCGGAGCGGGCATTGACGTTCTCAGGCGGGTTTGTGAGTCTCGCGATCGCCTGGGTCGTCGTACGAATGTTTGTATAAGGTTTTTAGATCCGTGTGCCTCTGTGTTGGTTAGAGACACACGGATCTTTGTGTGTTTGGCGACTACTTCTTCAGTGAGACCCAGACGGTGTAACTGCTGCCGTCGAAGAGTGTAGCGCGCAGGAGCCACGTACCTTGGCCGTTATTGCCGAGGCCTTTCGTGCTCAGGTTAAAGTGCCATTCAGTCCCGGTCAGCCGGAACTGGTTGCCGGTTGTAGCTGAGTCGGTGGGAGTGGCATCGATCGGATCATCGAACGTTGTCGAGTTGCTGTACTTGATCGCCTGCATTGTGTGGATGCCGGTGGTCAGTGGTACACCGAAACAGACGGCGTTGAACTTCACCGGGATCGTGCTGTTCAACTTAAACGACCTGACTGGACTGGCGAAAGTGCCGCCATTGCCGACTTCGACGGCGCCGCCGATTGGTGAGAGGAAGCCGTTGAAGGCACTGCACGCCGTCACGACGGTGACTGTCCCGTTGACGTAAGTGAAGTTGTAGTTGCCCGAAACGGCGTTCTCGCATTTTGTCGGGTAAGTGCCGACGAGCGAACCGACCGTGTACGTGGTCGAGCACGTGGGCTGGATGGTTAGATCGGTCGGATCGTCACCTACGACGAAGCCGGTGTAGCTGGGAGTGATCGTTGGAACGGGATCGTTGAAGGTCACGGTGTGACTTGATGCCGTAATGGTTAGCGACGCTTTGTTCACTGTCTGACCGCCATCGAGCAGGTCATTACTGTTGTTGAAATTGGTGTCCGATGAATTGAACACGGCTTCAACCGTGTGATTACCGGCGTTCAGTGAGTTGATCGAATTGCTCGTCGCCCCACCTGCTGAGAGAGTGACTGGCGCGCCGAAGTTAACGCCGTCAATCTTGAACTGGACTGTGCCGCCGCTTGGATTGCCAGCACCGGCGCCGGTTCCCGCCACGGTTGCCGTGAATGTCACGGCTTGACCGTAGGTTGAAGGATTGAGACTCGATGAGACAGTCGTCAGCGTGTTGCGTTTATTGACAGTCTGGGTAAGTTCATCGCCGCTGTCGTTGAAGTTGGTGTCAGCCGAAGTAAAGAAGGCTTCAACCGTGTGGTTGCCTGCGGTCAGCGAGCTGATCGCGCCACTGCTCGCCGAACCTGCCACGAGTGCGACTGGTGCGCCGAAGTTAGCGCCGTCAATCTTGAACTGAACTGAACCGCCAGATGGATCACCAGCACCTGCGCCAGTTCCTACCACGGTGGCGGTGAACGTGACGCTCTCGCCAAAGGTCGAAGGATTGAGACTCGAGGAGACGGTAGTAAGAGTGTCGCGTTTGTTGACCGTCTGCAACACATTGCCTTCACTATCAGCGTGGTTTGTCGCCGTATAGCACGCCGTAATCGTATGACCGCCAGCTGTCAAAGCCGATGTTGAAAACGAAGCCTGCCCCGTCGTTGGACCAGTTGTACCAACAGGCGTTGGTCCAGCCAGAATTGTCCCCGGCGCTGCGCAGGTGCCGCCCTCAATAAACGTCACGCTTCCTTCGTCAACCGGCGTGCCTGCGGCCTCAGTTGTCGACGTGAAAGTTACATTCTCACCAAAGGTCGATGGGTTGAGACTGGATTCAAGCGTGGTGGTCGTCGCCACCTTGTTGACGGTATGAACCAACACTGCCGACGTACTTCCAGTAAACCCGGGGAAGCTGCTGATGAATTGCGCCGTAATGTTGTGTACGCCCGGCGTAAGCGTCGAGGTTGTGAACGAAGCAAACCCACCGGTCACAGTGCCGCCACCAATCGGCGTAACACCATCCCGAAAGACGACTGAACCACTCGGTGATCCCGCACCTGGCGCCGTCACATCGATTTTCGCGGTGAATGTGACTGGATCGCCAAAACTCGACGAATCAACTGTATCCGGTTCAAGCACATAAGATTCATTCGCCGGATTCTGATAAAGAGTCATGATCCGGCTTGTAGTCGGATCGATTCCCAGTCCCGTAGTGGGAACGAGCCCAATGCCGTTCCGTGGCGTCAACTGCTTGTACGCCGTTGGACCACCAAGACCATTCGGGTTGGAAAGCACGTAGAGGTTTGAAGTACTTTGTTCGGCAAAAATCCCTCGTTTGTTGGAGGGGTCGTACGCCGCGGCCCACCCGGCGAACGCAGGTGCGCCAGGCGCGCCGTCCGCAATTAGATTGGTCCAGGTCGGTGTTCCGCCGATCCCATTTGCGTTTGTCAACACGTTCACAGCACTCGACGCTGCCCCTGTGTCTGAGCGCGCACCACCAGCGACGCTAAAGCGATTCGTATTTGAATCGTAGAAGGCTCGCGCCTGATACTGGCCTAACGGAAAAACACCAGAAGTCGCGAGTTGAGTCCACGCCGGCGTGCCGCCACTGCCGTTTGCATTCGAGAGCACCCATACGTCGGCAAAGGTTTGTCCCGCTACGACGCCGCTGCCGTTCTGTCCACCGAAGATAATGAGTCGATTGCTTGCAGGATCATACGCTCCAGCGGCGTGATTACGCGTTGCAGGCGGCGCGCCGGAAGGCGTTAGTTGCGTCCAGACCGCTGGGCCACCCTGGCCATTCGCGTTTGAAAGGACCCACACGTCGTTGAGCGTCGGCAGACATCCGCCTGCGCAACCCGCAAAGACGATGAGTTTATTTCCAACTGGATCGTACGCAGCAGTTTGCGCGTGGCGTCCCGGAGGACCACCGGATGCGACTAGCGTCCACGAAGGCGTACCTCCCAGACCGTCAGCACCGTTCAACACCCACACTTCATTGCCTCCGGTGCCGCAACCTGTGCGAGCGAATACGATAAGACGTCCATCATTGTCTGCAACGCTGCTGGGTGCGCACGTGGCGGTGGATGGTCCAGTACCAGTCGGCGACAATTCGGACCAGTTGTGAAGAGCAATCGTTGTGCTCGCCGCTGTTACGTTGAAAGATTGAATGTTACTCGAGCTGCCGACGTATGTAGTTCCAGCAATTGTTTGACCCGCAAACGTGGCCTGTATGTTGTGCCCGCCAAAGGTCAAGTTAGACGGATTGTAAGAGAGCGTTGCAAGGCCGCTGGCATTTGTTACGCCAGTACCGACCGGAGCACCGTCGACTCTGAAGGTGATTGTTGCGCCGCCGACAGGCGCACCGCCGATTTGGCGCACGAGTGTTGCGGATAACGTCACCGGGCCCGAGGATCCAAATGGAACTGAAGGAGGACTCGGCGCTGCAAGTGTTAGCGAGGTATTGACCGCTGCATTGATATTGACCGCGTTGTTTTCTGTGTCTGAAAGAGTGATCGGGTTGCCCGTGCCGCCCGGATTGCTAAGTATCACGTCGACTGCATGAAGCCCGTTTGGGGTACCTGCAGGAATATTTACCGGGAATGTAACGGTGGTTGTGCCGCCGTTTGAGCGCGCAAGAGTTCCATTGGTCTGGCCCACGATCGTGGCACCGTTTCGAATGTTGATTGTGAACGTGATAATTCCGCCACTGCCGTTCGTGCTGTAGCTAAATTGCACGGGTACATTTGCTGGAAGCGTGGTGACCACGGCCGGAGATCCGGCGGTCGGTGAAAGAATGTTGACCGTAATGATGCCGTCGCTGAAAGCAGTTTGGGCCGCGAACCCTGAGGTTAGACCACGCGCGCCTACAACGAACCTGACAAACAGATCGTGATCTTCAACTTGGTAACTACCGGCAATATTGCCCGATTCGTCAGCAACGACTTCAAAGTTCCTTTCAAGGTGCGTATGGGGATCTTCGTGGATTACAACGCGCACCGTCTCA
>DASRPN010000194.1:0-26630 GCA_035646355.1 Pyrinomonadaceae bacterium
TTCCCCACGTCGTGCCACTTGGATCGTACGCGGCACGATTCGGAAGACGAATCGAACCTCCGTCGATGAACGTCGGGACGCGGCCAATCAACAACGGGCGATCAGTGGACGGCTGGGCCAATATGGTGACGGATATCAGGACTACGAACGTGAATGCACGGAACATGGTGTGCCTCGAGTGGGAGAGCTTTCATGTTTAGTTCGACTTAACATAAGAGCGAAAGACGAAATCCGAATCCCGTTTCGGTTTGTGACATGACTGGCAGTTTGCGAGCTTTCCTCTCCCTTGGATGTCTTTTCCGTTTGGACCTACGACAGCAAATTCCCAATCGCCAAGGTCGGGGTTGAAGCCAGGTTCGCGCTTTCGCATGATCGTGTAAACCAACGGCTTGCTACCTTCGAAACGAGTGCCGATCTTCTCTTTGACGATCATCGATCCTTGTGGAAACGTCTGCACTTCTTTGGCGAACATCGCGTCCCGGCCTGTGTTATTAACGTATACCGTTATGAAAGATGCCGCGTGGGGATTCTCTTTCCTATAAGGTTCGTAAGCTTTTGCGTTCGGCATGCCGCAAAGCAAGTCGACGGCGACACTTATGCGATACGGTTCGGCGTTGACTTTGTTCCACACCTTCGTGTCCTTAAGTTCTGTGGCGTCGAAACTAAAATCGTTATTAGTTGCTCGCGTGGCAATCCCAGCCAACGCGACGGCTACTACAGCAGCGAGGAAAAATAGTATTCTGCGCTTAGGCATATCGATACTCCTTTCGGCCATTTAATTGGGAATCTGCGAGGGAGTCAATGGCTGATGTAGTCATCAATTTTAAATTTCACATACGTGGGAAGGATGTTTATGGACCGCAAATCACTTCAACTGTGGCTCGATAAGTATGTAGAGGCCTGGCGAACTTACGATCCGGCGCAAATCGGTGAGCTTTTTAGCGAGGATGCGCTCTACTTTTACAGTCCCTGGGACGAGGACAATCCGATCCGCGGACGCGAGGCTATTGTCGCAGAGTGGCGCAGAGAGCCCGATGCTTCGGGATCGTGGGAGGCACATTATGCGCCGCTCGTTATCGAAGGCGATGTCGCCGTCGCGCAGGGGCGCACGCGTTATGTTCGACCGGACGGCTCAATCGATCGGCAGTTCAACAACATCTTCGTACTTCACTTCGACGAAGCCGGGCGCTGTGAACGTTTTACTGAATGGTACATGCAGCCGCGTAGCGCCCAATCCGCATCGACCTGACATTTAAAATGTAACGACTGACGCAGAGAAACTATGAGTAAGAAAAGCAAGATTGCCTATTGGATTGCCACCATCTGGCTCGCATTAGGAATGTTATCGACAGGAGCCGTACAGTTGTTTAAAGCGAACGAAGGGCAAGGTGGCGCAGAGATGCTCACCCACTTGGGCTATCCAATTTACTTATTGACGATACTTGGTATTTGGAAACTTTTGGGAATTGTAGCGGTGCTGATTCCTGGATTTCCTTTATTGAAGGAATGGGCCTATGCAGGTTTTTTCTTCGTTATGTCTGGCGCGATATTCTCGCATCTCGCAGTGCGCGATCCGATCACGGCGTTATTACCTTCGTTGTTACTCTTACTGCTGACGCTCGTGTCGTGGTACTTCAGGCCACCGTCCAGAAGAGCCGTTTCAGTTCCGAGCGAAAACCAATTTGCTCGGAGGAGGTGGGATAACAACGCCAGCGCTGGCTGACATTGTCGATTGACTGACTTGAATCAGACTTCCACCGTCTTTCGCGATCTGCCATTTTACTGTTTCTTTTTGTTCGAACGAGTCCCGGCCGATCTTTGATTTGCTCGAGAGTGAAAAGACAAGAGTTTGATCCTTCCATTTAGTAACCGACTTTACGGTTTGGCCATGTTGGGTGTTCGTCTCGCCTCGCCCATCGGTGTAATAAACGGCGACTTCGGTTTCATCTTTTGTTTCAGAAACTTCTCGCCGGGTAACTTTAATTTCAGGATCGCGATGCTCGATGGTCAAACTTATTATTTGATTACTGACTCTTTGCACCCATTCACCGTTGATATCGCTTGAGTTGTTACCACCGTTGCGATCGTAAAGGTGAACAATTCGACGATTGTTGCCTCCGTCAAAAAACGTCATAGTTTCAGTCAGAGTTTTTCCATCAGACGATACTTCGAATGTTAGCGTCTGGTCAGCGACAAGCTTACCTTTCGACTTGGAACCGGAGGTGATAACAAACTTCTCCCCAATGCGCTCGGTCGTTGAGTTGATTTCACCGGAGAGGGGTGACGTTTGTGTTTCTCCTCGTCCGTCCGTGTAAAAGACAAAACGATTGCTGCTCCGTGTACCCAACGATTGCCCCATCACGATAGTTGGATCCCTAAACGTTCGCATCCTCACGATTTCCAGCTTCGGTTCGCGGAAAGAGATCTTGAGGGCGGACACTGGGTCACGATCGGATCTTATAATTCGCGCATTCCAGGTGCCGGTAAAGTCGGGCCTTTGTACAGTGACAGCGGAATTGAATATGAGAGTTAATGATAAGAGGATTGGTATCAGCATTCAGACTCGCACCTGCGACCTGGTGAAGCCAGTCGGATTAGCCATTGTCAACTTGGGACTTACGATCCGGCGAGGGCATCGCAGAGATTATTGATCGTAGAAGAGCGTTAACCACGTCGGATGATTGGAATACCTTCGCGACATCAGGGTCGAGCACAACTCGGAACTTCCGCAAATCAAACTGTGTGAGACATCGTGTGAGACTGGGTAGTGGCAGCATGTCCGGTATTCTCTAACTTGTTGATTTTAGGTATGAGCCGAGCAGGACTCGAACCTGCGACCCACTGGTTAAAAGCCAGTTGCTCTACCAACTGAGCTATCGGCCCATCTACATGCGGAGAGCACGCAAGAGCGTGCTCTTTTCAATTGCGAGGAAAGTTCGCAGGGCATTCTACCGGACACTCGTTCAGTATTCAAACGTACCCATCCGTGTGTTAGGTTTAACGCAAATATGACGAATGCTGAACTCATGAGGTGGCTGATTATCGGCGGCGCTGGTGGTGTGGGGTTGTCGCTGATTGCGTTTCTGCTGTCGCGATTTGCGGGAGAGATTGTCGGTCGCACTGCACTGGCGACCGTGCTTTTCACCGCTGCGGGTGCGTATTTTGGATTTGCGGTTGCAGCTCCGGTGTCGCCGATCTGGTGGTTAATCGAGGTGCTGCAATGCGTCGCCTTCGGGACGTTAGGCTTAATCGGTTGGCGAGGACCGGCGAAGTGGCTGGCACTGGGATGGGCACTGCATCCGGTTTGGGATTTTGGGATGCACTACGCAGGTCCAGGAGAGGATATTGGACCAAGGTTCTACTCGATTGCCTGCCTCAGTTTCGACTGGGTAGTGGCCGCTTATATTTTTATCCGTTATCGCGGAGCCACTGCCCTAACTCCGAATCCTGCACGATGATCGTTTGCGAACGTTCAGGACCTGTCGAGACGAGACCAATCTGCACACCAATCTGTTCTGATAAGAAATCGACATAGCGACGCGCGTTTGTGGGAAGGGTACTCAACTCGGTCATCCCGAGTGTTGAACTTTGCCAACCCGGCAGCGTTGCAAAAATCGGCTCAACGCGCCGCAGATCCTGCGACACCGCCGGCAGCGACTCACACACCCGCCCATTCAACTGGTAACCGGTGCAAACTTTAATCTCGTCGAGCGTGTCGAGCACGTCGAGCTTCGTTAACGCGACGGAAGAGAAACCATTGATCTCGGCGGCGTAGCGCGTGGCAAACGCGTCGAACCAACCACATCGTCGCGGCCGTCCGGTTGAGGCACCATACTCGCGCCCACGTTCACGGATCATCTGGCCCAGCTCAGCTTCGCCTTCGAGCATCTCCGTCGGGAATGGTCCTTCGCCGACGCGAGTCGTGTACGTGCGCACTATACCCAGGACGCCGTTGAGTCGGTGCGGCGCGAGACCGGTGCCAATAATCGCGCCTCCAGCTACCGTAGTCGATGAAGTGACAAACGGATAAGTGCCGTGGTCCACGTCGAGCAACGTCGCCTGCGCGCCTTCGAGCAGGATCGATCGTCCTTCGGTCGCAGCGATATTTAAATAATGCGTGGTATCGGCGATGAATGGCGCAAGACGTTCCGTCAACACTGACATCTCGCGAAAGATCTCGTCTGCGTTCAAAGGCTCGCCTCGGTAGGCCTCGATGATCCGGTTCGCATCTTCGAGGTTTCGTTCGATGCGCGAGCGAAGCACGTCGGGCACGAGGGCGTCGGCGGTGCGAATACCGCGACGTCCGGCTTTGTCTTCGTAAGCTGGGCCAATACCACGCAGCGTGGTGCCGACTTTTTCGTTACCAAGCCGCTCTTCGCTCGTGTGGTCTAGCGCGCGGTGATAGGGAAGAATCAGATGCGCGCGCGAACTGATCTTCACCCGCTCAGGCGAGACTTCGACGCCTTGTTGCGTTAGCCGATCGGCTTCGACGAAGAACGCCTTCGGATCAATCACCATGCCGTTGCCGAGTACGCACGTCTTGCCGCGATGCACAACTCCAGACGGCAGCAGGTGCAGCACGAACGACTGGTCGCCAACCTGCACCGAATGGCCCGCATTGTGTCCGCCTTGATAGCGCACGACGATATCGAAGCGCTCGGCTAGCAGGTCGACAATCTTCCCTTTACCTTCGTCGCCCCATTGGGCGCCGATCACTGCGATTACGTTAGCCACAGATTTCCTTTAATCAGAGTTGGGCCACTTCCCGGTACAACTCGGCATACTTTGTCGCCGCAGCCTCCCAGGAATTGTCTACCAACATTCCATTGCGCTGAATCTTTTGCCAGTCGTCAGGCCGGCCATAAAAGTAAAGGGCTTCGCGTATTTTTTCAAGCAACGCGCCCGCGTCGTAGGCCGCAAACTTGAATCCTGTTCCTGTCCCGGTTGAGGGATTAAATTGTTCGACAGTGTCGTCCAAACCGCCGGTTGCACGCACGAGCGGGACCGTTCCGTAACGCATGCTGTACATCTGATTCAAGCCGCATGGTTCGTACAACGAAGGCATCAGAAAGATATCGGCGCCCGCTTCGATCTGATGCGCCAGCGGCTCACCAGCGTAACCTTTGTAAATACCAACCTCGCGTGGATAACGGTCGTGCCATTGTTGAAGAAAGTCTTCATACTCCTTCGCGCCCGCGCCGAGCGCGATGAAAAACGCGCCAGTCTCAACAATCGCCGGCGCAATGGCGCGAATCAGATCGTAACCTTTTTGCTTAACGAGTCGCGAGATGACGGCGATGATGGGCCGGTCAGGATCTCGGGGCAGATCAAAACGACGCAACAGATCGATCTTGCAATCGCGCTTCCCGGATGGATCGTCCGCTGAATAGTTTGCGGCGATATGCGGATCCGTTTCCGGATTCCAGATCGTGTAATCGACACCGTTAGCGATTCCCGCCAACCGATTCGCGCGCGCCCGCAACAACCAATCGAGTCCATGCCCCTGATCGGGCGTCTGAATCTCGCGCGCATAACGAGGGCTGACGGTGGAAAGCGCGTCGGCGGCGACGATGCCCGCCTTTAATGCCGACGCATTTCTCTCGAGCATAAAATCGTCGAGGTCCGGCCGCTCGCCAAACCCGAGCCACCACAAATCACCGGCATCGAAAAAGCCCTGATAACCGACGTTGTGAAGCGAAAGCAAACTGCGCGATTTTTGAAAAAACGGATCGTAACGACGGCGCGCTCGCAGTTCAGCCATCGCAAACCCCGAAGGCCAATCGTTTCCGTTGATGACGTCAGGTTGCCAGTCGAGATGCTTCAACAGCGCGAGTGCGGCGCGCGAGAAGAAAGCGAAGCGAATGTGATCGTCCTGGTAGCCGTAGATATTTGGACGTGCGAAGAACTCCGGCGCCTCGAGCAGATACGCCGGCGCACCGGCCGCATCGCTTAAGAGAAAGCGAACGATGTGTATTCGCCCGCGCCATTCAACACGGACTTCGTCGACAGATTTCCCATTGAGAAATCCGCGGTCAATTTGATCATAGAGTGGGAGAATGAGGCGGGCGTCGACGTCCAGTTGATTTAGTGCTTTGGGTAATGCACCGGAAACGTCAGCCAGCCCGCCGGTTTTTGCGAAAGGCACGGCTTCCGAAGTTAGGATGACGACACGCATTAGTGGCGAAGTCAAATAAGGCGGGGCGCATTGACTTTGAGCTTTGTACTTAGTGCTTTGTACTTAGTGCTTTGTTCTTAGTTCGCCGGCGTATCAGCCGATTTATTAATGCCCAGTCCGCAGGCGAACTAAGTACAAAGTACCAAGCACAAAGCTCCCAAGTCTTAACTCTGCATGGAGGCCAGGAACTCCGCGTTGGACTTCGTCTTCTCTAATCGCTCGAGCACCACTTCCATCTGCTCGACCGGTGATAGCGGGTTCAACACGCGCCTCATCACCCAGATGCGATTGAGATCTTCCTTACTGATCAGCAGTTCCTCTTTACGTGTGCCGGAACGCTGCAAGTCGATCGCGGGGAACAGTCGTTTATCGCTCAAACGCCGGTCGAGGTGAATCTCGGAGTTACCGGTACCTTTGAACTCTTCGAAGATCACGTCGTCCATGCGCGAACCGGTATCGATAAGCGCGGTGGCGATGATCGTCAGCGATCCACCTTCTTCAATGTTGCGCGCCGCGCCGAAGAAACGCTTAGGACGCTGGAGCGCATTCGAATCGATACCGCCGGAGAGGATCTTGCCGCTCGGCGGAACGACCGCGTTGTGTGCGCGCGCCAGACGCGTAATTGAGTCGAGCAGGATTACGACGTCGCGTTTGTGCTCGACAAGCCGCTTGGCTTTCTCGATCACCATGTCGGCAACCTGCACGTGGCGCGTCGGTGGTTCATCGAACGTTGACGAAATGACTTCGCCGTTGACTGACCGCTGCATGTCGGTAACTTCTTCCGGTCGCTCGTCAATCAGCAAAACGATGAGCGTTGTTTCCGGGTGGTTTTGTGTGACCGAGTTGGCGATAGTTTGCAGCAGCATCGTCTTACCGGTACGTGGCGGCGCGACGATGAGACCGCGTTGACCTTTGCCGAGCGGCGTGACCAGATCGATGACGCGCGCCGACAGGTTGTCTGAAGCGACCTCCATCCTCAACTGCTCTTCGGGATACAGCGGTGTCAGGTTGTCGAAGAATACTTTTTCGCGCGCCTGATCCGGTGATTCGAAGTTGATGGCCTCTACTTTGATCAGCGCGAAGTAACGCTCGCCTTCTTTTGGCGGGCGAATCTGGCCGCTGACCGTGTCGCCGGTGCGCAAGTCAAACTTACGAATCTGCGACGGCGAGACGTAAATGTCGTCCGGACCGGGCAGATAGTTGTACTCAGGCGCCCGCAGGAAGCCGAAACCATCCGGCAACGTTTCCAGCACACCTTCAGAGAAGATGAGACCGCTCTTTTCCGTCTGGGCGGCGAGTACTTTGAAGATGAGCTCCTGCTTACGCATACCCGTAGCGCCGGGCACGTCCATGCTCTTGGCAATTTGCGTGAGCTTGGAGATGGACATCTCCTTAAGATCAGCCAGATTGTGAAAGCCCTCGTTTTTACCGTCGCGGGCTTCTCTGGGTTCTCGTTCGGGAGCTTCGGCAGTTGCGACTGTTGCGCCGCCGTCTTCTTCGTTTGCGTCGTTGTTCGCGCTCGATGCGCGTGAACGTGTTCTTTGTGACATGTCGTTGTTCTCTTAAATTTCTCTAAACAGTCTCAGCGGTTTATCAATTACGAAATGGCGGATATGAATGGTCGGTTCGAAGCGATGGACGTGGGTTGCCACCCTGCGCTCCCACTTCATTCGCGGGGCAATACTCGGATTCTCCTTAAACGGTGTAATGCAATGTAACTCAACTTTGCGTGCGCGGCAAATTCAGTATCGTTTTTGATGCCACCCGCTCAACGCGCGTGGCCCAAAACAAATCAGGTTGACCAAAGGGGGCTGAGAGATTCGGATTGTCCAATCCGCACTATACGTGTTCAGGTAACACGGATTCTTTTGAATAACTATTTCGATTCGATTGCGCTTTTAATCGCCCGCCACAGCTCGTCGCGACCGCGGCCGCTTTTGGCCGAGTAGGCCATTACGCTGTCGTCGTCGAGCACGCGTGCAATGTGCTGCAAATTTCTTATCAACTCGTTGTGCGAAAGCTTATCGGATTTTGTGGCAACAATTAATCGTGGCTTGCCGCTTGTTTCAAGCCACTCGTGAAGCTGCAAATCCTGTTTTGTGGGTTCGTGGCGCGAATCTACGATGTGAATTGATAGCACAAGCTGGCGGCGCTTGGCAAGATAAGTGGTGGCCATCTCGCCCCAACTTGATTTTATATTCTTCGGTACTCTCGCGTATCCAAACCCGGGAAAGTCGACGAACTTGAGTTTGTCGTTTACCGAGAAGAAGTTAAGCGACTGCGTCCGTCCAGGAGTTGATGACGTGCGCGCTAACTTGTGAACTGACAACAACGAGTTAATTAGACTCGATTTACCGACGTTCGACCGACCGAGGAACGCAACCTCCGGCTGCGAATCCTTCGGCCAGTCGTCTTCCTGAAAAGCGCTTTTTATGAACTCCGCCTTCGTGACTTTCATCGGGGAGTAAGCTCCCGCAAAGACGCAGAGGCGCAAAGGTCAACCTTAAGCCCTAATTTCTTTCTTTGCGTCTTTGCGCCTTTGCGGGAGACTGATTCGTTGTCAGTCGCCGGACGCGGCTGCCGCTTGCGCAGCGTTCTTCTGTTTCCAGATTTCAATCAGCTTCGTCATGCGGTCTCTAATCGCCGCCAGCCGCTGCTCGTAGTCAGGCACTTCTTTGACCGTCTTCTCGAGGTGCCCGAGAAAATTCGGGTTCCCCATGGCTTCTCGCAACGCCGGGAGAAACGGCTCCAGCTTGGCGTACACAAACAGGTGCTCGCCGTTGGCGTCATTGAACATTTGTGCGTCGATGGCGCCGTTGTTCACTAGCGAGCAGGCCATGTCCCAATAAGAAATGACCATCCGATACAAGCCGCTCTTTTCGCTGGTCAGAACATCGATGAAATCCTGCGGGGTTTTGGGGTCAAACGTGAAAAACCAGTTGCGCGCGTCGCGCATCGTTTTCTCACGGCGAAGATCGTAAAGCTTGAGAATCAGGTCAGCATCTTTTCCTTTGCCCATTTATTTCTCCTTTGATTAGTTGAAGACAGACCTGTGCTGTTCGTGTGACAGACACGAACAACACAGGAAAATTCAGAGATAATCTAGCTGGTCTGAATACCTTGCGAAGGCTGCTCGGTATTCCACAGCGGCGGAGCTTCGTCGGTCGCGGCGGCTGTGGGAACCGAATCTTCGAGTGCGAACGACAACACCTCATCAATCGTTTCGACGAGATTGACGTTGAGTGCGTCGCGCACCTCTTCGGGCACTTCGACTAAATCCTTTTCGTTGTCCTTCGGCAGGATGATGGTGTCGATGCCGAAACGATGAGCGGCGAGGAGCTTCTCCTTCACTCCGCCGATCGGCAGCACTCGACCACGCAATGTGATCTCGCCTGTCATCGCTACGTTCCTCTTCACTGGAACGTGCGCGAGCGCGGATGCCATCGCCGTGGCCATCGTAATTCCCGCCGACGGACCGTCTTTGGGAATCGCACCTTCGGGAATGTGAATGTGCAGATCGCGTTTGCGAATGAAGTCAAGACTCATCGCTAAACGTTCGGCGCGCGCACGGATACAAGTTAGCGCCGCTTGCGCTGATTCCTGCATCACGTCGCCAAGTTTTCCGGTAAGCGTTACGCCCCCGCGGCCCTTGACGAGCGTCGCTTCGATCTGAAGAACTTCGCCGCCGATCTCGGTCCACGCCAATCCTGTGGCGAGTCCGATCTCGCTACTCGCGGCAATGCCCTGCTGGCGAAACTTGATTGGACCAAGCATCTCGCGCACGCGTGCGGCATCGATCGAGTCTTTCGCGTTCTCGGCCGGTGGTTCGGAAACGAACTTGCGCGCGAGTTTGCGACAGCACGAACCAATTTCGCGTTCGAGGTTGCGAACGCCGGCTTCGCGCGTGTAGTGACGAATCACTTCGAGAATGCCTTCGTCCGTGAAATCGAACTGCTCCGCTTTGAGGCCATTGCCTTCGGCCTGCTTCGTTACGAGATGACGTTTGGCGATCTCGAGTTTCTCGCGTTCCGTGTAACCGGACAGCCGCAGGATCTCGAGACGGTCTTGCAATGCCGGCGGGATCGTGTGCAGCACGTTCGCGGTCGCAATGAAAAATACTTTAGAAAGATCGTACTCGACGTCGAGATAGTGATCCTGGAAAGTGTGGTTCTGTTCAGGGTCGAGCACTTCGAGTAACGCCGCGCTCGGGTCGCCACGGAAATCAGCGCCGAGTTTGTCGACTTCATCCAGCAGCACGACCGGATTGACAGTGCCGGCCTTCTTCATCATCTGGATGATTTGACCGGGCAGGGCGCCGATGTAAGTACGACGATGTCCGCGAATCTCAGCTTCGTCGCGCACGCCGCCCAGCGAAAGCCGGACAAACTTTCGACCAGTTGCTCGCGCGATCGATTTTCCGAGACTCGTCTTGCCCACTCCTGGCGGGCCAACGAAACACAGGATCGATCCCTTCGGGTTCTTCACTAACTGACGAACGGCAAGGTACTCGAGGATACGTTCCTTGATCTTCTCCAGACCAAAATGATCTTCGTTTAGTACCTCTTCCGCTTTTGTAAGGTCTTTGATCTCTTTCGATTTCTGTTTCCACGGCACACTGAGCAGCCAGTCGATGTACGTGCGGGAAACAGTGCCTTCGGCAGACATCGGCGGCATGGCTTCGAGACGATGGAGTTCCTGCATGGCCTTTTCCTTGGCCTCGTCAGTCATGCCGGCTTCTTCGATCTTCTTCTTCAGCTCCTCAAGTTCGGCCTTCTCATCTTTGCGGCCGAGCTCTTTGTGAATCGCTTTGATCTGTTCGTTGAGGTAGTACTCTTTCTGCGCCTTCTCCATCTGACGCTTAACGCGCGTTTGGATGGTGCGATCGAGTTGTCGTTTCTCGATTTCAGTTTCGAGGAGTTCGATCAGGCGTTGAAGACGGGCCTGCGTTGAGAAGATCTCGAGCAGTCCTTGTTTGTCTTCGACTGAGATTCTGAGTTGCGATGCGAGCGCGTCTGCGAGATGCGAAGGTTCCTGGTTGCGCAACGCAGTTTGCAGCGCATCGGTCTGCGTATCAGGCGCGAGACGAAGGTGCTGCTCGACGAGCTGCCCGACCTTCTGGATCAGTGCATCGAGCCGAGTGCCTTCTTCGTTCACGACAGGCGCGCGACGCACGAGTGCCATGAATGCTCCATCGGCATTCTCGACACGCACGGTCGTAGCGCGCTCACGCCCTTCGACGACGACTTTGATCTGACCATTCTCCTGTTTTTGTGACTGGAGAATACGACCCAGAGTTCCTACTCCGTAGATCTGCTCCGGGGTCGGCTCGTCAACAGTGGCGTCGTGTTGGGTGGCTAAGAAAATAGTGCGGTCGGTCGCCAAAGCCTGTTCGAGCGCCCGGACGGATCCGGCGCGGCCGATTTTGAAGGCCACTTTGGTGAACGGGAATATGACGACATCGCGAATCGGCACCATCGGGTACCACGCAACGTCTGCTGGGGGTCTATCTGAGTATTCTTCCATGGTTTGAAACAGCTTTTCTGGGGAGCCTTTTGCAGCAATGACGAGCCGGCGAAGTGGCGTCTCGCCTCACTTGGAAAAGAGGGTTAATTGTAAAACATTTCCTGCTAGGGGCGCTACTTTCAGGTTTCAGGAAACTTTCCCGCAAAGCCGCAAAGACGCAAAGAATTCTTCAATAAGTAGTTAGAGAACAAATAATCTTAAAGCCAATTTTGGTTATTCACTTTGCGTCTTTGCGCCTTTGCGGGAAAAACGTGGTTCGAGAGCTTACGCCGCCGCTCCGTCGATTCCGGTAAGACCCTCGCCGGGGACGGCCCGGCGCCTTTCTACCATCTCGCTCGTAATGACGAACTCTTTGACGCGTTTTTGAGAAGGAAGGGTGTACATGGCGTCAAGCAGCAGTTCTTCCAGGATCATCATCAGGCCGCGCGCGCCGACTTTCCTTTCGACGGCCTGCCGCGCGACAGCCTTGAGCGCGTCTTCTGTGAACTTCAACTTGACGTTATCGAAGTCGAACTTCTTCTGGTACTGCTTGACCAAAGCGTTCTTTGGTTCGGTAAGAATTTTGATGAGTGCGCCCTCGTCGAGCTCGTGCAGCACGCCGCACACGGGCAGGCGTCCGACGAACTCCGGGATCAATCCGAATCGAATCAAGTCTTCAGGCTGAACTGCCGCCAGCGCTTCGGCGTGACGATGACTGCCTGATTTTACCTCGGCATGAAAACCGAGTGACTTGTTGCGCAGCCGACGTTCGATCACTTTCTCGAGTCCGACGAATGCGCCGCCACAGAGAAAAAGAATATTTGTAGTGTCGACAGGGAAAAACTCCTGATGCGGGTGCTTGCGACCGCCCTGCGGGGGAACGTTCGCCACTGTGCCTTCAAGGATCTTCAGTAGCGCTTGCTGCACACCTTCGCCGGACACGTCGCGCGTGATCGAAGGGTTCTCGTCCTTGCGACAAATCTTGTCAACTTCGTCGATATAAATAATGCCTTGCTGTGCGCGTTCGACGTCGCCGTTTGCGGCCTGCAAAAGTTTGAGAATGATGTTCTCTACGTCTTCGCCGACGTAACCCGCTTCAGTCAGCGTGGTCGCATCGACGATCGTGAACGGCACGCTCAACATGCGCGCGAGTGTTTGCGCGAGGAGCGTCTTGCCGGTTCCCGTCGGACCGATCAAAAGGATGTTGGCTTTTTGAATTTCGACGTCGGAGCGACGGCGACCGAGTTCGATGCGTTTGTAGTGCTGGTAAACGGCGACGGCCAGGCGCTTCTTCGTTTCCTCCTGGCCGATCACGTATTCGTCTAAGAAGTTTTTGATTTCTCCGGGCTTGGGCAGCGGCGGTCGAGTGGCTACCGATTCAGCCTGCTGATCGTCCGTAATGATTTCATTGCAGATGTCAATGCACTCGTTGCAGATGTAAACGGTGGGACCGGCAATGAGTTTCTTAACTTCATTCTGAGATTTACCGCAGAATGAGCAGCGCAGAGTATCATCCGTTCGTCTGACCATAAGCTACAGTCTCTTGGGGCTCCTTTGGGGGAATCGCGTGGTCAACCTATTCCCGGTGCGCGATGACCTCGTCTATTAAACCATATTCTTTGGCCTGCATGGCAGACATAATTTTATCGCGCTCAACATCGCGTTCGACAGTGTCGTACGTCTGTCCGGTATGTTTGGCGATGATCTGGGAGGTGAGTTCGCGCATCCGCAGGATCTCTTCTGCCTGGATGCGAATGTCTGTTGCCTGACCTTGTGAAGCGCCTGATGGTTGGTGAATGAGGATACGCGAGTTAGGAAGGGCGAACCGCTTGCCTTTAGCTCCCGCCGCTAACAAGAGTGCCCCCATCGATGCACATTGGCCCACACAGATCGTGGTGACGTCGGGACGAATGAATTGCATCGTGTCGTAGATCGCCATTCCCGCGGTGATCGAGCCACCAGGTGAATTGATATAAAGATTAATGTCCTTTTCGGGATCTTCAGCTTCGAGAAATAGAAGTTGGGCTACGATTAGGTTGGCAATCTGATCGTCGATCGGGGTACCCAGGAAGATGATGTTGTCTTTAAGTAGTCGTGAATAGATGTCGAAGGCTCGTTCGCCACGCGAAGTCTGCTCGACGACCATCGGGACTAAAGCCATATTAATTCTGAAACCTCTTTGGTCCTTTGGACGAGTTACTCGTTAGAAGCTGCCGCACTTGCTTCGTTTGACTCGTTCCAATCCGCGTCAGTGATGGTTGCTTTTTCAACTAAAAGATCAAGCGCTTTGCGATTGCGCAATCTTTGCGCGATGCTACGTTCGCCTCCATGCTTTGTCAAGGCAGCCCGCATTTGCTCTATTGGTTGTCGCGCCATCTGTGCCATCAACTCGATCTCGGCTTCCACTTCTTCGTCTGACACAGTGAGATTTTCGGTTTCCGCGATGCGTTCCATCAGCAAAGTTGCACGCACATCTTCTTCCGCTTGCACTTTTAACTCTGCGCGCGCGCCTTCCCAATTCACGTTTTGTTGGCGTGGATCGACGCCGCGCGACATCATGTCGCGAAGGACACTTTCGAAGCGCTGGTTCGTTTGTTTTTCGACCCAACTCTCAGGCACTTCAAATTGGTGCGCCGAAACAAGTGAACGGATCAGATCAGCTCTTAGCTTGTTATCGGATTCGGCATTAGCGCGTGCTTCCAGATCTTCACGGATTCTCTTTTTTAGCGTGTCGACCGAATCAAACTCTTCGCCGACGCTCTTGGCCCATTCGTCGTCAACTTCCGGAAGTTCGCGTCGACGCACTGCGGTAACTTCCATCTCGTACTCGACTTTCTTGCCGGCGAGTTGAGGTGTGCTGAAGTCGGCGGGGTATTCGACGGTGAACGTCTTCTTGTCGTCAGGCTTAACGCCTGTCAAGTTCTCTGTGAATTCTTTTTGCACGTTTGGGCCGCCGAGTACGACTTCGATGTCATCTACTTTAATCTCTTCGGCGTCAGGTTGATCGATCTCTTTGCCGAGCGCATTGATAGTTACGGTGTCGCCTAATTCAGAACCTCGATCTTCGACTGGAACCATCGCCGCTAGTCCTTCGCGAAGGCTTTCGATTGTTTGATTGATGTCGTCGTCGGTGACTGGTCGGGTTTTTCTGGTTGCTGCGAGTCCTTTATAGTCGCCGAGCGTGACTTCGGGTGGCACTTCGATTCCAACTTTTACTGTGATTGATTCTTCGCCGAGGCGCTCGAGTGTTTCTTCGTTTTCGAAATGGACGTCGGGTTCACCGATGGCGTCGAGTGAGTGTTCAATGATGGCGTCGTTGACGGCGTCGGGAACTAACTCGCGCAGGACTTCCGTTCTGATCTCGTTCTTGTAACGCGTGCGAACGACTGATCGCGGCGCATGTCCATCTCTGAAGCCGGGAACCTTCGCCTTCCTGATAAATTCGTCGCTAATCCGGTCGTAGGTGTCGCGCACTCGCGCCGGCTCGATTTCGATTTTGATCTCCTTGCGCGTCGGGGAGACGTCTGTTAGCTCACTTTTCATGTTTGGTTCTTCTTGGTTTTGAACTTTGTGCTTTGAACTTTGTCCTTTGTCTTAGGCGTCGACAAAGCACAAAGTACAAAGAACCAAGTACTTAACGTGGTGCGAAAGGGGGGACTCGAACCCCCACACCTTTCGGTACCAGATCCTAAGTCTGGCGCGTCTGCCAATTCCGCCACTTTCGCTCGGTTCTATACAGATTTGACCTGATGCAAGAGGTCGTCGGGAAGAATATCACGCGGCGTTCGATTCCTCACAACGCGGGCTTTGTTCTCACCGCACGCGATAGTCGATCTTTGGTTTGCCGAGAAAATCCTTGCCGGTGTGTTTGACGATCAGACCCAGTTGTTCGAGTTCGAAGTAGGCGCGTTGGATTTCGCCTTTGTCGACTGAGAGTTTTTGTGCGAGCGCGGCGGGTGAGGGAAGCGATTCGCCCGAGCGGACAGTCTGATTGGTGATCTGCGCTTCGATCTGTTGCTTTACCTGGCCATAGATCGGACCATGGGAACTAGCCTTTAGTTCGATGTTCATAGCGTCAGGGCTTCAAATTGGCGACTCACTAAAGCGTGCGCGTCACTTTCGATAGCGAACGTGGCGCGTCCGGGTCCAGTCCTTTCGCCTCCGCCAGCAGCGCGGCGAAGAGTTGGCCGGGAACTATATAAGGGATCGGCGCGAGAAACTCGTCGATCTCGCGCGGCATAATTATCGAGCGAGTACACAATGACGCTGCATTAAGGTCGCTCGTGATCGCGAGGGTGTCGGCCTTCAACTCACGCAAGCGCTCGATAAGGTTCTTCACGCCCGGTAACATCACACCGGGCGGCGCAAAGAGTATCACTGGAAAGTGGCGCTCGACCATCGCCAGTGGACCATGCAGAAAATCCGCCGACGAGAAGCGCTCTGCAACGACGTAGCACGTCTCCATCAACTTCAAAGCAAGCTCGTACGCATTCGCATACGCCAGTCCACGTCCAACGACGACGCAATTTTCCATAAAGACGTAACGTTGGACCAACTCGAGTATCGCGGGCTTTTGTTCGAGCGCGCGAGCGGCGAAGTCAGGAATCGCTTCATAAGAAAACGCGGGCGCTCCAGACGCTAACCCCGACGCGAGCATATAAAAGAGGACCATCTGGCCCGTAAACGTCTTCGTCGCCGCAACCGAACGTTCGCGACCACCATGCATGAACAATGCCTCGTCCACCAAACGAGTCATCGTCGAGTTCGGCTCGTTGGTGATCCCAACGGTGTAAGCGCCACCCTGTCGTGCGTTCTCCAGCACGCGATTGATGTCTTCACCTTCACCTGACTGCGAGACGCCAACAACTAACGCATGGTCCAACTTTAAACGCGCACCGTAGATCGTATGGACCGACGGCGCGGAAAGTGAAACAGGAATACCGGTTGAGATTTCGAGAAGGTAACGGCCGAAGAGAGCGGCGTTATCAGAACTGCCGCGCGCGACGAGGACGATCAGGTCGATGTCGCGCGACTTTAACGTATTTGCGAGCTTTGTGATCTTGCCGCGTTCGGCGGCGATCGTGCGTTCGAGTGCGCCGGGCTGCTCGGCGATCTCCGCAAGCATCATTGACATCGGGGTCTAACTTTAACACAACCGGAGCGCTTAAGCTGGTTGTTGTTTGCGTCGTTTCCTCAGTATCACGGCGGATATCAACGTGATTAGCAGACCCACGGGAAAAGGTTCGAGGAACGTGTACGCCGCTCTGACAAGAATATTACCCCTGTAAAGTTCCCACGTGCTGTTCCACTCCTCGCGCGTGCGTGCAATCTGTTCGGCAGAGGCGCCTGACGCGCGTTCTTGCTCAATCAGGTAGTTCGTGTACTTCTCAGGGAAATCATAGAGCCAGTTCTGAAAGACAATCTCCCACGTCACGATGTAAATGAGTGACGAGATCAACGCGATCAGAATGCCGACCTGAAACGCGCGGCCGAAAGAGATGTAACCGTCGCCAACGTTCTCTCGATACGACCTGATGCCAAAAAACACCAGCAGAAACGAGAGCACGATCGCCGTGTAACCGACCATGACGCCACGATCGAAACCAATCTGGTTGATGAACCGCATCGTGCCCATCATCAACACGGACGAGATGGCGCCGGAGATCAAACCAAACGTCAAAACTATCTTCTTCATATATAAAAGGCCTCCTTAGCGGTAGGTGTTGTTCAAACTGCGGCGCCAACCTACGCGTGGAGTGCTCACTTGTCGTCATACTTTCGGATGATTTGAGCGTTTACTAAAGAAATCATACTTCCGAGTGAGGCGATTTACGGGATCAGGCCCATCTCCTTGGCGATCTGCACTGCCTGCGTCCGCCGTTTCGCGCTGAGCTTGTCGAACAGCCGGCTCGAATGAGTCTTAACGGTGTTTTCACTGACAAACAATTTCTCCGCGATTTCGCGATTACTCATTCCCCGAGCAATCAATTCAAGGATCTCGAGCTCGCGTTTCGTGATCCCGAGGTCTTTCAACCGCCCTTCGTTCATTGCAAAAGGCTGGGAGGGCGCCGGCACCTCTTTTATGACCACAACTTCTTTTTTGCGTGTCAGTTTGAGTCCGAGCCAGATACCGACGCCGGCAAACAGCAGCGCGATCAATGCGCCGTAGATCTCGATCGAGTGCTGGACGACGAGGAAGCGAAACTCGATCAGCTTGAGCGCTACGATCAACAGGCCGGCGCAAAGCCCGTAGATGAGTACGTGCACCAGTGAACGGAGACCGGTTTGCCTGTTTGACACGCGGCGCATAATAACGGACCCCGCGTCTCCTAAAAAATTAGTTGACACAACTGCGATCCCGCACCTATACTCCTAAAAACTTAGGAGAGCCCATGGCACGCCCCAAAACGGATAAGAAGACGGACAGCCTGACTCCGCTCGAACTCGAGATCATGCACGTTCTGTGGGAAACCGGACCCGCCAACGTGCAGACCGTCCAGCAAGCACTGAAACGCGAACTGGCTTACACGACGGTGCAGACGATGCTCAATATTCTCGAGCGGAAAGGCAAAGCGAAACGTACGCTCAAGAATCGCGCCTATTTCTATAAGCCGGCAGTTAGCCGCAAGCAGGTGATCGGTAAACACGTCAACGACGTGGTTGAGCGGCTGTTTGGCGGATCGGCGGAAAGTCTGGTGATGAGTTTGCTGGAAACGAAACACCTGACGCCGGAAAAACTCGCACGGCTTCAGCAAATGGTAGAAAAGTCGAACGACGAGGAAGCCGATGAGAATAAGTAGTCAACTGCTTCTTAATTTCGTGCTCAACGCCGCGTGGCAGATTGCTTTGATTGCAGCTCTCGCGAGTCTCGGCGCGTGGTTACTGCGATCTTCATCGGCGCGGTATCGACATTGGCTGTGGGTCGGCGCCTTCTGTCTCGCGTTTCTGATCCCCGCGGCCACATCAATGCGTGGTTATTTCGAAACCGCCGCACCGACAACAATAGAGCCAGTATCTATCGGGGAACCGTTTGCGTCGCGACCACTGGAGGAAAGTACCAGCACAACGAGCGCTCTGCTTCCGTCAGTTATTCAGTTGAACACCGATTTAGTACTGTTACTGCTCGGCGTTTACGGGATCTTTGTGCTGTATCGCAGTTTCAAACTGGTCCAGGCATGGCAGGCCACGCGAAACATCAGACGTAACGCGCACGAACTCGACGCGGACGAGAACATCGTGGCGATCATCAACAAGTGCGAAAGCGATCTGGCAATAGGCTCGCGCCGGATCCGCGTCATGCGCTCCGAGACGCTGCCAGTTCCGGTCACGATGGGGCTCGCACATCCCGTGATCATTCTGCCCGACGCGCTACTGCGCGAAGGCAACACTGAACTCCTCACTTCCGCGATCGGGCATGAGTTCATTCATGTAGCGCGGAATGATTATCTGCTCAACTTCATTTACGAATTACTTTATCTGCCACTCTCGTTTCACCCCGCTGCCGCGTTGCTCAGGCGACGGATCAAACAGACCCGCGAACTGTGTTGCGACGAACTGGTCGCCGCTCGACTCCTGAACGCTGAAGTTTATGCTCGCTCGTTGCTCCGGCTCGCCGGCTCCGCGCCGACTCTGCGTCAACTCTCCGTTACTACAACCGTAGGCATCGCCGATGCTGACATTCTGGAGGCCCGTATCATGTCGTTGTTAACCAAACCCAAAATGACAACACGCTGGAAGAAGACGTTGCTCGTCGTAGTTTCGATTCTGTTGCTGGTGCCGTGTGTTGCAGCTGCCGCCGCGTTCAACATGCGTTTTGATCTGGAACCTGTCGTGGTACAGGACCCGCAACCGTCGCAGGACCCGCAAAAACAGCCGCAGGAAGAACTTCTGAAACGGAAGATCGAAATGGGCTCGCGGGAAAGAACTTCTGCCGACGCTATGAAAGAACGCATCGCCAGAGATCCGCAGTTTGCCGAGGAGCTGGAAAGACGTAGAGAGTTGGAGATAGAAATGAGAGCGGTAAGACAAGCCGCGCTTGTGAGGCTGGCCCGCATCAACATGGACCAGGCGATTCAAATCGCGACCAGTCAGCATCCCGGAAAGGTCATGTCAGCTACTCTCGATGCAAAAGGTTGGGAAGAACCGGGCAAACTCTCGAAGGACGGACAGGTTTTCTATCATGTCCTCATCGCCGATGAGCCAACCGGCGGCGCCACTCACGTATGGGTCGACGCGGTCAACGGCAGTATATTAGGAACGGATAAGCAATTGCCGCGTAAACGCAGTCCGGAGAACCAGTAGCTTATAGTGATCCGTGTCCTCTGCGTTCCTTGGAACGCGGAGGACACACGGATCACGCAGCCTTTGCCTCCCGAACGGGCGCCTTTCCTAACTCCTCCATCAACTCCTGAAATCCCGGAAGATCCAGCGATTGTGGTCCATCGGAAAGCGCGCGCTCCGGACACGGATGCACTTCGATTATCAAACCATCGGCGCCACACGCCGCTGCCGCTTTGGACATCGGCGCGATCAAACTACGTAATCCCGTCCCGTGTGACGGATCGGCAAGCACTGGCAAGTGTGATAGCTCTTTGACCAACGCAACCGCCGCGAGATCAAGCGTATTACGCGTCGCAGTTTCGAACGTCTTGATGCCGCGTTCGCACAAGACGACGTTCGCGTTGCCGCCCGCGAGCAGGTACTCGGCCGCGAGCAACCACTCCTTCACCGTCGCCGAGGGCCCGCGTTTCAACAGTATCGGCTTCTGCACCGGCGCGAGCTTTCTGAGCAGCGAGAAGTTTTGCATGTTGCGTGCGCCGACCTGAAGCATGTCGGCATATTGCGCAACGATGTCGACGTCCGTTTCGCTCATCACTTCGGTCACGATGGGAAGGCCGGTTTCGTTGCGTGCCGCCTGGAGTAAACGCAGCGCTTCGACTCCGAGTCCCTGAAAGTCATAAGGCGACGTGCGCGGCTTGTAAGCGCCGCCGCGTAGCATGTTCGCGCCCGCTGCTTTCACGGCACGCGCCGTTTCCATTAGTTGATCTTCCGATTCGACCGAGCACGGTCCGGCGATCACGACGAGATCTCCGCCGCCGATCTTCGTCCCGCGCACGTCGACAACGGTGCGTGTTTGACGGAGTTGCCGGCTGACGAGTTTGAACGGATGCGCAATCTGAATCACTTCGGCAACACCTGGCGCCGCCCGTAGTGCTTCGATCTCCGAACGGTTGCCGCCGCTGCCGACAGCCCCGATGATGGTGCGTTCTTCGCCTTGAATCACGTGGGCTTGAAAGCCAGACTCCTTGATTCGGTCGATGATGTGGTTGATTTCTGCAGGGGTTGCGGTGCTGAGCATGTTGACGATCATGATTGGTGTTCCTTTACTGATAACAAGACAAAGCGGGTGTGGTTTTTCGGGTGGTCCTGAATGCTCTCAAGAATGATCTCGCCGCCGTAGACTTCCGCGGCGTGGCGGCCGGCTATGGCTGCAATTTTGGGGTCGTTCTGTTTGATCATCTCCGCGACGCTTCCGGCTGTGTCGTCGGCAACGACCGCTTTGATTCGCGGATGTTGTTCGAAGAAACGAGTGCATTGCGCGAGGGCCATCGGGTGTGAATGCACTGTTTCGATCGTATCGAAGGCGACGCCGGGGCAACCGATCAGATGTTGATCGATTTGAAGCTCGAGTTCGTTGAGAATGACGAATGAACTCGCGCGGATGCGGCTGACGGAAGGTTGCACGATTCCAGCGATGCTATTTTCGACAGGCGCGACAAGATAATCTGCGGCGCCGGTTTGCAGACTGTCGAACAGCGCGGCGAAGGTTTGTTGCGGAACCAGTTCGATCTCCTCGCCAAGCAGTTTGATTGCGGCTTCTTCGCTGAACGCGCCGCGCTCTCCCTGAAACGCCACTCTCGGTTTTTGCTTAAGAGTATCCACGGTCGTTAACTCACACTTACTGTCTCAATCCGTTTCGACTCGCGAATGATGCGACGGAATAGTTTGTCGACCGCGCGTTGGTCGAGCGGGCCGCTATTGAGCTCTTGCAAACGCTGAAGAACAAGCCGTTCGCGGTCGGGGTCCACTATCGGCAGGGCTGCCGCGCGCTTTAGTGCGCCCACCTTCAGGGCGAGGCGCGCCCTTATGTTCAGCAAGCGAAGCAATTCGAGGTCTACTTCATCGATCTCTTTGCGCCAGTGTTCGATATCCATGGTTCGTGCTCCAGGCATAAAAAGCCAGCCGCGACTTTTTAGGATCGCGGCTGGCTCGTTTGAAGGTGTTTGTGCTTTTTAGGTCGTCAGCACATCGTTTTCGCACGTCGCCGGTCCGCTCTCCTTAAAAAAGAAGAAGCGGTAGGTAAAGGCGAAGTAGAAAAATGTACGAGTGCTACTCATGACCTCGGCTACTATAGGCAGGTCGTAAAAAGCCTGTCAAGATTTTTGTCGTCTAAGCTGAAATGATTCGCCTTTTTGCGTGCCCGGCACTGGTCGTAGGCTCGGCCACTTTTGCCCCTGTAGTCTACCCGCAACTCAACCAACGAACCGACAATGGACGGCACCGCGGCAGCGATACTCTATTTGCGATACGCGGTTAAGTCGATTACGGCTTTAGCAACAGCTTGCCCGTCGTCTTTCGTCCCTCGAGATCACTATGCGCCTGTGCGGCCTCAGTCAATGCATAGACATGATGAATGCGCAGTTTTAGATCCCCATTGACGATCATCCGGAACACGTCGTTCGCGCGCCATTCGAGCTCTTCACGTGTGGCGGTGTAGTGATTCAGCGTCGGCCGCGTGACGTAAAGCGATCCTTTTTGCGAAAGCTTGATCAGATCGAACGGTGGCACCGCACCACTTGCTCCGCCAAACAATACAAGATAACCACGCGGCCGCAACACGTTCAGATCTTTCTCGAAAGTCGACTTGCCAACGCCGTCGTAAACAACGTGCACGCCTTCGTCCTTAGTCAAACGCCTCGTTTCAGTTTCGAAATCTATTTGCGTGTAAACGATGCATTCGTCAGCGCCGGCCTCGCGCGCGAGTTGCGCTTTCTCTTCAGTACCGGCCGTGGCGATCACGCGTGCTCCGATCTTTTTCGCCATCTGGACCAACAGCAGACCGACGCCTCCGGCTGCCGCATGCACGAGTGCAGTTTCACCTGTTTGCAATTTGTAACTGCTGAATAGCAGGTAGTGCGCGGTCATGCCTTGCAACATCGCGGCGGCGGCCTGTTCGAAATTCAACGCGTCCGGAACTTTCACCAGACGCGCCGCGGGCACTGCCGCGTACTCAGCGTAACTTCCGAGCGAGCTCGTGTAAGCGACCCGATCCCCGGCCTTAAGATTCGTTACTTCACCGCCAACCTCGGTCACAACACCCGCCGCCTCTTGTCCATTAATAAAAGGAACCGGCGCAGGGTAACGTCCTTCGCGAAAGTAAACGTCAATGAAGTTCACACCGGCCGCTTCAATCTTAACGACTGCTTCATTCGCTTTCGGCGCCGGCACCGGCAGATCGACGAGCGTGAGCACCGAGGGCCCGCCCGTTTGCGCAACTTGTATAGCTTTCATGGCTTTCATGACCGGGGCAATCTTAGCACTACGCAGGCGTGAATCAGGATGCGTGTTCAGCAACGCGACATCGTCTGCCGCGCGCTGTCGTCAAGCAACCGAACAGGGCACTGACGCACCGTCATCGTTTGTAGGTTTTGTCGATGACTTTATTGCGGAGAGAATTAGGGAAATAAAGAATCCAGAAAGCACCGTTACCGGAAGAATTCCGCCTATCAGGACGCCTTCGTGAGGCTCCCAGTTCTCATTATTATCGAATATGAAACTGGCGGAGATGAGGGCGACACCAAGAATTGCCCCGGAGAGTGCGCCAAATTTCTGACCACGTCGCATCAGGCCAAGAAAGACTCCCAATACTAAACCTATGACATAGCCGAAAGCGCCGCCCCAAAGCGCGGCCATTAACCCCCAGCCTAGAATCACGCTACTAAAGCTCCCGTCAGTAGCTGTGTAGAAGGCCGTAAAAAAGAGAACAGCCGTGAGCAGCGCGGTGATGGCTGAGCCGCTAAGGAGGCCCACCACAATTCGAACCACCTTTGTCTTAGTTGTCATCAGCATCGAGAACGTCCTCCGCAGCGTCGCGTAGCTCGTCCACGAGTGCTAGTGCGTGTTTGCGTAGCGGCCGCATGAAGGGATTGCTCCCAAGTTGAATCATTCGATCGACCATCTCAACGGTGCGATCGATCAGCCGATAAGTGCGGCGATGTTTTGGGGATCGATCGTGGATCCAGAAAAGAATGATCCCCATGTGGTAGACCCAGAGCAGGTAGGGCAGCTCCGCACGCAGATCTTTCGGGATTCGCGACTTGGTACCTTCCACCACTTTCTCAAAAAGCTGAATACTCGCCTGCCGCACGGGATTCGCCTCATCGGCAAACGGATTCAACGGACTCTGCGGATCCGCAGCCGTTTTGAAGAGCACGCCTGCAAACTGGTGATACGGTTTCAGAGTTTCGATCTTCAACTGCACCACAGTCAGCAGGCGTGACTTCATGTCGTCGTGTTTCTCAAGGGCGGGGAGGGCAAGTGCGACGTGTTGGTCGTGCGTGGTCTGGTAGAACGCCTGAATCAGATGTTCCTTTGAGCGAAAGTAATAGTAGGCATTCCCGAGCGAAGCGCCGGCTTTTTCGGCGATCGCGCGCATCGTCGTCTGCTCGTAACCTCGCTCGAGAAACATGTCGAGCGCAGTGTTGAGAATCAGCGTGCGAGTCTGGTCGCCCTTCGGCGTTTTCACCGCCTTCTTTTTACGCATCGCCGCCATCTTGCTATCCATTAATTCCCGCTACGCGCGAGATCTGATATCGATGTTGAGAGATCATCGAGACCACTCGTTTGGTGCTCGGCAACAACTCGGGCCGCGCCAGCCGATAGGACCAATCGCGATAGCGCGTGAGCGACCAAAGTACCATCAACCACGCCTTTGGACCGAAATAAACGGCGCCGTCGTCCCCTACCAGGGTCAAATCTTTCTTTGAAAGATCGTGATTGAGCTGCGGGAACCGCTTGCGAGCCTCTTCTGAAGCGCAGGGAACGAAGTTGAGTTCCACGTGCTTCGTTTGTTCGGCAAGCCATTCATGTGCGCGCCGGCATAGGCCGCATTCGGGATCATAGAGCACAGTCAGGGCAAGCATGGTCACGCCTCCTGCTGGACTGGAGTAAAAGCGTCGGGGGTCACCGGCGGATGATTGTTCTGACGCCCGTGAGAGCGCCGACGCATGCGGCTGAAGATAAAGAGGTTGAAGAAGTGCATGCCGCCCAGGACCAGCAGTACCATGCCGACCTTGACAGACAGCGCCTCAATACCTTCCTGCGCCGTGGTGACCTCGTAACCGAGTTTCAACGCGAGACTGACGTAACCAAAGTTGATCAGGTAAAAACCGACGACGAGCAGGTGATTGACCGAGTCGGCGAGACTTTCGTTGCCGTGGAAGACGTCTACGAGAAAGACGCGTCCGTTTTTATGGAGCGTGCGCGCGACCCAGATGGTGAGCGCGATGCTGATAGCAAGGTAAACGAGGTAGGTGGTGATTCCGATTGTCATGTTGGGCCTCCTAGAGCGAAATTTGAACACGTTCAACTAACCGCAGCCTACGCCTCTTCCAGGCACCTGTCAAGAAGTTTTTTTGAACGAGTTCAATTTGTGGGGACGGCGATGCTAGACGGACGGACGCGGAGACTCGGGGACGGGGAGACGCGGCGATGCGGAGCGGATCTCCGTGTCCCCTCGCTTCCCTGTCCCCGCGTCTCCGCGTCTCCGCTTCGCCGCGTCCTGGCTTCCTGTATTGTGTGTTTCCATGCGCGGTGTGCTATTGTGCAACGTCCTTAAACGTCCCAGGTTCACTACTCAAGGAGAAACTAATTGGCAGCAGAAGACCTTATTCCGGCGGAGGGCGTTATCATCGATAAACAGCCCAACGCCTTCTTCAAAGTACGTCTTGATAACAGCGAGCACGTAGTATTGGCCGCAATTTCCGGCAAAATGCGAAAGAATCGCATCCGGATTCTGGTGGGCGATCGCGTGAGCGTGGAAATGTCGCCTTACGACTTGTCGCGAGGCCGAATTACTTACCGCTACAAATAGTACTTAGTGCTTAGTTCTTAGTTCTTTGTTCACAGCACAAAGTACAAAGCTCAAAGCTCAAAACTACTTAAACTCGAAAGACTTCAGATAAGCCACGAAGGATTCGTTCCAGTGCGTGACGGTCTTCTCCGGACCGACCAGCTTCAGGTAGTAAGATCCATTTGGCGTCTCGATGACTGCGGCGCGTAGTCCGAAGCCAGGCTTGTTCAAAAATTCGCCGCTTCCGGGCGCCGTTTCGGCGACGTAAGTTCCGAAGCCATCCACGGTCGTGACCTTCAGTCCGCTTGTGGTTGAGGTTTCTGTTACTTTCGGCTTCGTTCCGTCCGCCTGCTTTATCTGGCTGGTCCAGCGCTCGACGTTGGCTGCCGCCGTCCCTCCCTGGTCTTTACCGAAATAATAAAGAATGAGAGAAGCGTCTTCCGTGTCCGATTGCGCACGCGGCAGCTTGTATTGGGCCACGCGCATGCTCGAACTTCGTTCTTCTTCGACCCAGCCGGCGGGAACTTTGTAGCGCAATGTCGCAGGCTTCTGTGGCTCCTGAGGACACACAATAGAAAACGCCACACATACGATCGCAAGCAGTAAAGTGGTCATTTGGTTCACCTCGTGCCGCCATTTAAACGCACAGAGTCAGTGCCTGCAAGGTGTGGCAAAACACCAAGGATTTCCGTGACGATGCGGATATTGGCGTGGTAGTATGCCTTTATTATGCATGCCGATGTCGTTCTTATACGACTTATATTTACGGCAATCTTGGTAGCGGCCGGATATATCCTCAGACCAGTAGCCAACGACCCTTGG
>DASRPN010000195.1:0-5234 GCA_035646355.1 Pyrinomonadaceae bacterium
AATGCGCGTAGCTGCGCGCGATGTCGCGTCGTCACGCATTGGCTCGGCCGGACAGTTTGTCGCGGTACCAAATCTAAAGAACAAGCAGCTCGCCGCTTCCGGCATCGTTCTGCGAGGCGTTGCGGACGCTGTTGAAACGGACATGAACACGACTGAGGTAGCCGGTGCGACTCCTGCCGTGCGGCGATTTTTTCCAAACACCGATCTTTATTTCGCAGTTGTAGTTTATAACGCGGTAATCGATGCGGTTCTCCGTCGACCAAACCTCGTGATCGAAAGCAAACTATTCCGCGACGACAAGCGCGTCTATTCGTATCCTGGGTTCACTCTCGATCCCGGACCGCAACCGGATCTCGAGCGAATCTTTGTCAGCCAGGTTTTACGACTCGGCGCAAATCTGGAGCCCGGTCATTACTATTTGCAACTCGCGATCACTGACAAATTGATTAAGGACAAGGAACAGCCCCCGGTTATTCAATGGGTAGACTTTGAGATCGTGGGGCAGTGAGAGGGAAAAGAGTCTGGCTGCAATTTAATCAAGGATTAGGATTGTATGTTTTTCAGAAATTCAATTCTTCTGTTGTTGTGTATGGTGCTGCCATGCGACGTTTCGCCGGTCGGCCGACAAGACCGCTGGCGATCTCACATGAGTGAAGAGAGTGGTGTGCGATGCTTTGCCCTAAATGTCGTAAACAGGTTTTCTCCGTGGTCTCTGAGTCTTTGTGGTTAATGATTTGCTCAGGAAAATAACCACGGAGTCGCAGAGACCACGGAGGTTGCACAGAGAAGCAGTTCAGCACGAGACTTTTGAGGCATCAAAGCCGGTGCGCGACGTAGCGTGGTCAGTTGAATGAGGATCTTGGCTAGTATCTAGCCGTTCAAACATGTAATCTGGGCGCGCGCCTGAATCTCCCCAAGTCTCGCGCTCTGAGGAGTACCCCTCTGACAAATAAAATGCGAAAAGTAACGTTTGGCGGCGCGAACAGTCTCGACAACTTCATCGCACGTAAAGACGATGCGGTCGACTGGTTAATGTGGAATAAAGAAGTCGCCGCGATCATGACAGACTACTGGAAGACAATCGACACTGTCGTGATGGGTCGAAAAACCTACGAAGTCGCGATGAGGACAGGTGGTGCTGACGGCGGTGCTTATCCCGGTGTTACGACTTACGTTTTTTCGCGAACGCTGAAGAAGAATAGAGTTCCGAAGAGCGTCAACCTCGTCTCTGAAGATGCGGCCGACTTCGTCCGCAAGCTTAAAAAGGAGAAGGGCAAGGACATCTGCGTAATGGGTGGCGGTGTCCTTGCCCGTTCGCTTTTTGAAGCCGGCTTAATCGATGAGATCGGATTCAACATTCATCCGGTTTTGCTTGGCTCCGGAATCCCGCTGTTTCATGAAATGAAGAAACAGATCGATCTCAAGTTAATAAAGTGCCAGGAACTGAAGAATGGTTGCGTGGTGCTAACTTATAAAGTCAAACACTGATCTACTTCGCCAGCACTTCGCGGAAAAACTCAACCGCGCGCGGATCGCCTGATTCTCCCAACGAACGAATCGCCTGCTTGCGCACCTGCTGGTTTGCGTGCGTGCGCGCGATCTTTATCAACAACGGCACGGATTCCTCAGATTTTCTTTCACTGATCGCTCGTACGGCCTGAAGCTGCACTTCCACGGTTGCATCGTTGCTCTGCGCTGTCTGGCTCAAAAACTCAAAACTGCGTTTCGTAACACGCTCACCCAACAAGCGAATCGCCTGACGACGCACATCCATCTGTTCGCTACTTCGCGCGACTTCAAACAACTTGTCCTCGACGCGCGCGCTCTTGGTCTCTGAAAGCGACTGCAACACGGAACGCTTCACGTCGGGCACCTGCTCGGAATCAAATAACTTCAGCAAATCGTCAACTGCCGCCTCTCCGCGTTCAGCCAACACGCGGATCGCCTGCTTGCGCAACTCCGGACTTACATCCGTGCGGGCTACTTCCAAAAGTCGCGCCTGCGCTCGCGGGCTTTTCGTTTCGGCAAGCGCTCGTAACGCGTTTCGTTTTACGTCAAGCTGCGGGTCGCTCGCGTAAATCTTCATCAACTCGTCGACAGCTTCTTCGCGTTGGAAGTTACTGAGCCTGCGCACAGCAGTGCGACGTGCTTCCCAGTCGGTGTCGTTCTTCGCGACGGCGAGTAGAAACGTAAACGCCGGCTGTGGTTCGTGAATACTATTGCCCACTGCCGAGATAATGCTGCGGCGCACTTCAATGTCCTTCACTGACCCATACAACCCTTGAAGCGTCGCCACACTGCCGGGATCTCTACCTTGCCCGATCGCGTGTGCTGCTGAACGTCGTAGTTTCTTGTCTTCCGCGTCGTTACGCACAAGCGTCGCAAGAAAAGCCTGCTCGCCGCCGACCTGGCCTAGCCAGTAAACCGACGACGAGCGAATCTGCTGATTCGGCGAAGTAGTAACGAAGTTCTTGAGCATGCCGCCTACGCGTGCATCGTCGTGCAACGAGAGGCCCAACACCGCGCGCTCACCCAAAATGTCGAGCGGCGATGCAGCGGCGAGTGCACGCAGGTAGTTCAGACTCTCTTCGTTGTTCGCGCGGCCCATCCAGTAAACGGGATAGCCTTTGTATTCGCGTTTTCTTTCGAGGTTGTAGACCTCCATGCGCGTGATCTGATTCGAGCCTGGATCGCGCAACAGGAAGATCGCGAGATTGCGTGTTTCGACGGTCATTCCACTCGCCGTGGTGCCGACGAAGACCGACGAGTCGCCGATCGTGTGGATCGAACCGTTGAAGTCGCGCACGTTTGGATCGACTGCGACGCCCGGTCGCACGTCAAACGTGTACGCAGACCAGTAAGGCGTTTGTCCGGTGCGACCGCGCGCCTGCGCCGCGTTGAGCTTCGACATCAGATCCGCGCCCTCCACCGGCGTAAAACTCTGCACGGTGGTGGCGCTCGACTGCGTCTGAAGATCGTCGCGCGCCTGCGCGGCCGTCACATCCGCGGCATGTTTGGCACAGGCAACACCTGCCAGGCACAAAACCGCCAACGCTGACACGATCATTGAAGAGAGCAACTTAGAATTAAACATGGGGATGACTCCTACTTAAGCAAATCTTCGAGAAACTTCATGGCTTCGGGATCGCGGCTCTGGCCCAAATAGCGGACCGCGAGCTTGCGACGCTCGACTGATGGATCGTTGCGCGCGATGGCCATCAGTTTTCGTACGGCATTCTTCTGTGGCGACTCGCCAAAGGCGCGAAGCAGCATCATTTTGAGCTGGTCGTTCTGCTCCGCGTCGTACATGGCAACAAACTGATCAAGGATTGTCGGGTCGTTCTTGTGGCTTAGTACTCGAATCGCATAGCCGCGCAGTTCCATCGGATCGTTTCCGCGCGCGATATCGAACAGCTTGGTTGTGGCCTTGGGATCCTTGTTATCGGCAAAGGCTCGCAACAATCCCTGTTTGATCTGGAGGTTCGTCTCGCTCGAATAGAGTTGGATCAGCTCGTCAAGAACGACGCGGCCGTGTTCGCCCAAACGTCTGATTGCTTCGATACGAATTTCCGGCGTCTCACCCGTGCGTGCTATGTCCCACACCTTCGCGCGGGCGCGTGGCTCTTCTCGTTCTGAAAGAGCACGCAGGACTTGCGATCGGACTTCCTTGGTTTTGTCGGCGTCGTAGATGCGAATGAGTTCGTCGAGCGACGCGGCATCTTTCAATTCGCTGATGAAGCGAATTGCGTAGAGGCGCGAGTTGAGATCGTCGCTTGCGCGTGCAATCTCCATCACTTTCGCGCTGCCGCGCGGAGTGCGACTCTCGACGAGCGCGCGCAGGATCTGGGCTCTCACTTCCTTGTGGCGGTCGGCGTCGTAAAGTTTGATCAGTTCTTCGGTGACTTGTTCGTCGTGCTGATCACCCAAACGTCTGATCGCGGTTAGGCGAAGTTTTAGATCGGCATTGTTGCGGGCAATGTCGAGCAGTATCGGAACCACGCGCGGGCTGCGTCGTGAACCGAGTATCGCGACTGCCGCGGCCTGGAGACCCTGACACGGAGTGGTATTCGCCTTTAGAGTTTCACTGATGATGCCGATAGCGCGTTCTTCGTCAGCCTGAAACAAACTCTGCAATGCGAGAATCTTGATTTCGCAGTTGTCGCGGTTCGCTATCTCCTGAGCTATTTCCGTGTGGCCCATCGCAACTAGAAGTGCGATGCCTTCACGGCGCCAACTTGAATTCGGGAAACGATCGACAAGGCGTTTTAGCTGCGCCGTCGCGTCTTCTTTGCGTCCCTGCTTCTCGAGTGCATAGCCATACCAGTAAAGCGCAGCGTCGAGATCTTTGTCCTTGGGATAGCCCTTGATGAAGTCGTTGAATTTTTCCGCGGCCTTCTGCCAATTCTGGGCCTCGATGAAGTCGCGTCCTTCGCGGAAGACCTGCATCGAAGCAGTGTTTGTCTTGTTCGTTTGCACGAAGCGGTTGAGCTTCGCGATGTCCTGGCTGTGAGCTGAAACACTTCCAACACTAAACAGAGCGAGCAATATGACTGCGAGTGTCAGGGGGGAACGACTGATAACAAAATTCTTCATGGTCTCTTTGTCCTTAATATTCTATGGGTTTGGCTTCACCGCAGAGGCACAGAGAACGAGAGCGAGCGCAGCGATCGAGCGGTGATCAAAAACGCGAACAGCAGCTCCATGTTCCCTGTGCCACTAAGGTGAAACGCTTCCTAATCATCAAGTGCGCGCGCGAGTGCGGCGGAATTTACTTGTAAGAGCGGGACGATGTTCTTGCGTTCGACACGCTCGCGAATCGTGCGCACCGCGTTGCTGTCCGGTTTGTCCGGAAGGTTCGCGATGTCCAGCAGAATTGGTTGAAGACTTTCGAGTAACGACGCGATCTGTACGTCGCCGTTGGCATCGGCTTCACGTCGCAGGATCATGTTTTGTTGGACCAGTTGCCGGGCGCGCTTTCGTTCGTAAGCAACTTCGGCGTCGGACGTCGCAGTATTCAGACGAACATTTCTGAAAGCAACCAACAACGTCTCGGACTTTTCAATGTGTATGGCCGTAAGCGTTTGAGCGTCAGCGGGCCGGACGCGTTCAGGCGCTGCGATCGGATCGACCGGTTCAGTAACAAGCGCAAACTGTTCACCCGCTTTCGGCTCACGAACCAAAGGTTTCTTCGGCTTCGCTGACGGTTCGCGTTCGGGGTTCTTCGTTTCCTTTGG
>DASRPN010000196.1:0-4253 GCA_035646355.1 Pyrinomonadaceae bacterium
ACTGATCCCATTGCCGATATGTTGACGCGAATCCGCAACGCCATCGCGGCGAAGCACTCGCGCGTCGACGTTCCGGCTTCAAAGCTCAAACTCGAGATCGCCCGCATTCTCAAGGAAGAGGGCTACATCAACAATTTCGTCGTCAAAGGCGAGGGTCTCAAGCGCACCATCCGCATCTTTCTTCGCTACGATGCGCGCGGTACGTCTTCAATTACCCACCTGCAGCGCGTCTCAACTCCCGGCCGTCGCGTGTACGTTGGCTCGAGTGATATTCCGAAAGTGTTGGGCGGGTATGGCATCAATATCGTTTCGACCTCGAAGGGTCTGATGAGCGGCAAAGCCGCGCGCCGCGAAAACATCGGCGGCGAGCTGTTGGCCCAGATCTATTAGTTGATTGCGAATTTCGAAATGCGAAATCGAATTTACTGATTGGCAAATTCGCAATTCGAAATTCGAAATTGGAAATAAGCATATGTCTCGAATTGGAAAAAAAGTGATCGCGGTGCCCAAGGGCGTGACTATTACGGTCCACGAGCGTGAGCTCGAAGTCAAAGGACCAAAAGGTACGCTGAAGACGCCTATTCCCTCGGGGATAAGTTTCAAACTCGAAGGCGAGGAGCTGCGCGCTGAGCGTACTTCTGATGAACACGCAGCGTTGCATGGTTTGGCGCGCGCGCTGGCAAACAACGCCATCGTGGGTGTGACCACAGGTTTCAGCAAACAGATGGACGTCGTCGGCGTTGGGTACAAAGCTGACGTGCAGGCGAAGAAGATCGTCTTCTCCCTCGGCTACTCGCACCCGATCGAGTTTCCGTTGCCGCCTGAAGTGGAAGCCAAGGCGGAACGTATGACGACCAAAGGCAGCATCCAGCAGTATCAGACCACGTTGACGTTGACGAGTATCGACAAGCAGAAGCTCGGTCAGGTCGCCGCTGAGATGCACAAGCTGCGCAAGCCTGACGCCTACAAAGGCAAAGGCGTGCGCTACGCTGACGTGCCGATTAAGTTGAAGCCCGGCAAGACCGGTAAATAAGCCAGGGAATAGAAGCGAGATGGCAAACACGAATAGAGCAGAAATCCGAACGGCGATTCATTCGCGGATTCGCCGGAAAGTTAAAGGCCAGACGGAGCGACCGCGACTCGCGATCTATCGCAGCCTGAACCACATCTACGCGCAGGTGATCGACGACCGTCTTGGCAAAACACTTGTTTCCGCCTCCACAACCGAGAAAGACCTGCGGGGCACGTCCGGCGGCAATCTTGACGCTGCCCGCCGCATCGGCACCGCTATCGCCGAGCGCGCGATCGCCAAGGGGATCGAACAAGTGGTGTTCGATCGCGGTGGTTATCTTTATCACGGGCGCGTGAAGGCCCTGACCGACGCGGCGCGCGCGGCCGGCCTGAACAAGAACGAAGCGGTTGCGGAAGCTAACGGTGAGCCGGAAGCTGCACCAGCCGAAGAGCCCAAGGAAAAGAAGTCGAAGAAGAAAAAAGAATAGACTATGAGACAACCCAAGCAACGCATTCCGGCGCAGGGACTCGACCTGAAAGACCAGGTGATCTCCATCAATCGCGTCACCAAAGTAGTTAAGGGCGGCAAGAACCTTTCGTTCGCGGCGCTCGTTGTAGTTGGCGACGAGGGTGGACACGTAGGCTTCGGCACCGGCAAGGCGCGCGAAGTGCCGCTGGCGATCAAAAAAGGGATCGAGTCGGCTAAGAAGAACCTGATTCGAGTCCCGCTCATCAATAACACGTTGCCGCACCAGTTGATTGGCGAGTACGGTGCGGGCCGTGTGCTTGTTAAGCCGGCGTCGGAAGGTACGGGCGTGATCGCGGGTGGCGCGGTGCGTGCCGTCATGCAGGCGGTCGGCGTAAGAGACGTGCGGACGAAGGTGTTGGGTTCCACGAATCCGCACAACGTCGTGCGCGCTACGTTCGATGCCTTGCTGCGGATGAAAGATCCGATGGAGTTGGCGCGGTTGCGTGGTAAGCAAGTCGAGGAGATGTAAAGGATGCCCGCTCGCAAAACTAATACAAACGAATCCGGGACGAAGATTCGCATTCAGTACTATCGCAGCTTTATTGCCGCGCCGAAGACACACAAGACAATCGTGCGCAGTCTGGGCCTGCGAAAGTTGAACCAGGTTGTCGAGCGTCCGGACACGGACGCGATGCGCGGCGCCGTCGCGAAGGTTCCGCACTTGCTGCGGATAGTGGAGTAGTAACCACAAGAGGCACAAAGCGGACGCAAAAAGGCACAAGAAAGCAAAGCGCAAGAAAGACAGAAAAAATGGGAATCAGTCTAAACACACTTAAGCCGGCTAAAGGATCGACCCACAAGAAAAAGCGCGTCGGTCGCGGACCGGGCTCCGGTTTGGGTAAGACCGCCGGTCGCGGTGAAAAGGGACAGAAGTCGCGGTCGGGTTATTCGGCCAAGATCGGTTTTGAAGGCGGCCAGATGCCCCTTCATCGTCGTCTGCCAAAGCGCGGTTTCACCAACATCTTCAAGAAGCGCTGGCTCGAGATCAGTCTCGCGTCACTCGAACAGCATTTCGAAGCCGACGCGGAGATCACTCCGGAAGTACTGCACGAACGCGGATTGATCAAGAAAGCCAAGTACGACGTCGTGGTGCTCGGCAACGGCGAAGTTTCGAAGCCGTTGCGCGTCTCTGCGCACCGCTTCACGAAAAGCGCCCGCGAAAAGATCGAGAAGGCGGGTGGTGCGGTAAATCAGATTGGCGGATAATGGCGGATCTTAGAGAAAGGGAATCAGGATGGAGAAGTTCTTAGCCGCCGTTCGCAATATGTTCAATGTGCCGGATCTACGCCGGCGCATTTTCTTTACGCTGGGCCTGCTCGCGGTCTATCGCCTGGGCGCGCACGTTACTACCCCTGGCATCGACCGGTTGCGACTCGAAGAAGTTTGGCGTGACGTTGCCGGAACGCTTCTCGGCGTTCTCGACCTCTTCTCCGGCGGAAACTTCCGCACCATCTCTGTATTCGCACTCGGGGTCACTCCCTACATCACCGCCTCGATCATCCTGCAACTGATGACCGTCGTCTATCCTACGCTCAAGAAGCTACAGGAAGAGGGCGAGATGGGCCGTCAGAAGATCAACCAGTGGACCCGGTACCTGACCGTCGTGCTCGCGGCGATTCAGACGTCCTTCGTCGCACACTGGCTCCAGGTCAACGGCGTCGGCGCTCCCGGTTGGGGCTTCCGTTTGAGCACCGTGCTCACGTTGACCACTGGAACGATCTTCGTCATGTGGCTCGGCGAGCAAATCACCGAACGCGGCGTCGGCAACGGTATTTCGTTACTGATCTTCGCCGGTATCGTCATCGGTCTGCCGAACGGCGCCGAGCAAGTGTTTAATCGCCTGCGCGGTGGCGACACGATGGCGACCATCGGCGTGTTCGCGATGCTGGTAGCGATGGTGTTGATTATCGCTTTCATCGTTTACGTCGAATCTGCGCGTCGCAAGATCCCCGTCAGTTACGCGAAGCGACACGTCGGCCGCCAGGTGGTCGGTGGACAGCAGACGACCATGCCGTTGAAGCTCAACATGGGCGGCGTGATTCCCGTAATCTTTGCTTCGTCGGTGTTGTCGATGCCGCAGAGTTTATTCGCGGCGTTTCCTCCTGAGGCGAACGATAAAGGTTGGTGGGCCTCAATATGGACCTTTTTCCAGACGTTCCACGCCAGCGATCCCTATTACGAGCTCATCTTTCTCAGTCTCATTATCTTCTTTACGTTCTTCTACGTTTCGATCGTATTCAACGTCGAAGAAGTGGCTGACAACCTGCGCAAGCACGGCGGGTTTATGCCGGGCATTCGTCCCGGGCGCGCGACCGCGGAGTACCTCAATACGATCCTTACGCGATTAACTATTGTTGGCGCCATCTACCTGGCCCTCGTCGCGTTTATTCCGCAATTCATGTTGAGCGGCTTCAAAGTTGGCCGGCTGCCGTTTATCGGTACGTGGCTCGATGCGTTCGTCACTACTACGCCCGGCCTTGGCTGGATCCCGAACGGGATGGACTACCAGTTCTACTTCGGTGGCACGTCGCTGCTGATCCTTGTCGGTGTCGCAATGGACACCGTCGCCCAGATTGAGGCCCAACTCGTGATGCGCAACTACGAAGGGTTCCTCGGCGGCGGCGGAAGATTGCGTGGCCGGCGCGCCTGACATATGTCGAAAATCATCGTCCTGATGGGTGCGCCTGGTGCCGGTAAAGGCACTCAGGCGCGC
>DASRPN010000197.1:0-4854 GCA_035646355.1 Pyrinomonadaceae bacterium
TTCGTTTTGGAACCTCCCGTCGCCTTGCTCTTTGGAGATTCACTACAATAAAAAGGAGCGCGCGCTTTTTCGCTCTTTCTTACGCCAACCCAGGAGCGATACGAAGTGAGCCAGCTTGCCGACCGAAGGATGTGGTCAACCACCCCCAGGCGCCTTTCAGCTTTCGTTGGATCGCTGAGACAGGCATTTCCTGACACCATGACCGTTCGGAATCTTCAACGAGCCTTCCAGGAGTCTGATGTGTATCCCGCGCGTGATGGTCCAGAGTTTTGTGTGCCCGCCGCGCCAGACGTGTTCTTTTCGTATCACTCGGCTCAGAACTTCATCGAGCTTCAGGAGATCGTCTTGCATGCCATTCGTCACGCGTCGCGAGAACTCGTACGTTACCGACCAGATCTGGCGATCGAGGACGTCCAACTACTGTTTTGGGACAACGTGCGACTCTGGGTCGACTTCATGTTCATCAATCAATCCGCACGTGATTTGCGTGAAGAGTTAGACGTTCTTCCTAATCTGCTTCGGAATGCAACCGCGCACTTTGTCGTCGGAACTCAGCCTCTAATGCGTGCTTGGTGTTGCTACGAAATTGCACTCTACAATCAAGAAATGGCGGAAGCAGATCCCCAGTTTGAGGGAGGCCTTCAGGGTCCGCAGCTGCGCAGTTTTATCGCTCCAACGCGGAGTTTTTATCTCGGCTGGGAACGCACCGAGACGTCTGAAGTTGATGACAAAGCGTTCATTGCAGAAAGAATCTCCGCAAATTTTCCAGGGGCATTTAAGGGATTCAACTACATCATGGCGCAGGCAAGCAGTGTTGCCGTCCTGCCGCTAAGTGAGGGAACTACTTGGACCACGCCCGCCGCCGATGACACATTGATGCGTGCTGCGGAGGCTTGGTACACGCGAGGCGTTTTGGGACCTTCCTTCGCCTCGCTCGATGGAGATTCATTACAATAAAAGCAGCGTTCGCTCTTTCTTACGCCGACCCAAAAGCGATACTAAGTAAGAACTATGCACGACTTCGAGCAGCTACTAGCCTTCATCGAGAAGTTTCCCGCAATTAACCTCCCTGCAGGTCGCAAGTCGATCGGCCGCGGATCGTTCGACAACGGGAATTGGTGGGTTAAGTTCGCGCTTGATACGAATCACGCGTTGGCTTGGCGGCATGTTCAGGAGCTTGGTTACGTACTGAACTACGTATCTGTTGAGGAGCGTCTGCCTACCGTGTTCATGCCCGTGTCTCCACCTCCATATCTGAACGGTGGGGTGGAATTCTTGTATTGGGTGATCGAATCAACGGATCCATCGTTCTCGCCGGTCGAATGTGCGGAATGGTTAGAAGGTCGTCTTCCCTTGCCGATCGGCGATTTAGCGCAATGGCAGATCGAGATATTACCGGAAGAGATATTGAGAACCGGCTGGCTATATTATTAGATTGAAAGAGAACTCACATGCGCAACGTGCCGCAAGTCAGGCCTTAAGTTCGCAAAGGACGAAACGAAGACCTTCAAAGTGGACCTGCCACGACTCATGGAATGACTCAATGTACAGCGTCTGGCGGTGAAACCTCTTCAGGATCGTGCCTAAGGGCACGTACGCGTTGTCCCTATCGCTAAGCAAGAAGGGCGCGAACTTAGAATCGAACGAGGTCCAGGTTTCGGTAAAGTGAGTTTATCCAAAGAATTCGCCGGCTTCGCTGCTCCCTAACACTTCTTCCTTCATATCGGTGATCACGATCTTGGAAGTGAGTGTCTTATGCACGGGACACTTGTGCGCGATCTCCTGGAGACGTGCGTGTTGTTCGTCTGATAAATCACCGGTAACACTCACCGACCTCTCGATGCGATGAATGAAACCTTCCTGGTCCTTGCAATCCTGGCAATCTTTAGCGTGAATACGGTTCTGTCGTAATCGCACGGTGACACTCTCGACGGGCCACTGCTTTCGTCGCGCGTAAAGTTGCACCGTCATCGAAATGCAACTGCCAAGCGCGCCGAGTATCAGCGTGTACGGATCGGGACCGGCATCGTCGCCGCCCGCCGCGCGCGGCTCGTCGGTTATAAACATTTGCCCAACTCCGTAGCGCACTTCGTGCTGTAAATTCTTTTGAGACGTAACAACAACTTCGCTCATGAATCGTTACTCCTGTGATGTCGCTTGCGGTCGACCTTGCGCGCGGCTACACTGCCGTGCGTTCCATTCAACACGATTTCCGTGAGTAATTCTAATCAAAATCTGTTTGAGGCTGTTGCATGAAGATTCATGAGTATCAGGGAAAAGAACTTCTGAGAAAGTATGGCGTGCCGGTGCCGCGTGGCATTGTGGCGCGCTCGCCGGAAGAGGCGTATCACGCCGCGAAGGAATTGGGCGGCGAAATAGTCGTGGTGAAAGCGCAGATTCACGCGGGTGGCCGCGGCAAGGGAGGCGGTGTGAAGTTAGCGCGGAGTGCCGACGAGGCGCGCGAGACTGCTTCGAAGATGTTGGGCATGAACCTCGTCACACATCAAACTGGTCCTGAAGGAAGGGAAGTCAGGGTGTTGTTGATCGAAGAAGGTTTGCCGATCGACAAGGAATTCTACCTTGGCATCGTGCTCGATCGTGCGTCGGGGCGGCAGGTGTTTATGGCGTCATCGGCCGGCGGCATGGATATCGAGGAAGTCGCGGCGAAGACGCCGGAAAAGATTCTCAAAGAGACGATTGATCCCGCCGTTGGTTTTCAATCATTCCAGGCGCGCAAGCTTGCTTTTGGACTGGGACTGCCGTCTACGCTCGTCGGTCAGGCAGTGAAGTTCATGCAGGCGCTTTATTCCGCTTACGAACAGATGGACGCTTCGTTGATGGAGATCAATCCGTTTCTGCTCACGAAAGACAATCGTTTGATTGCGCTCGACGCGAAGGTCAACTTCGACGATAACGCAATGTTTCGTCACAAGGAGTTTCTCGACCTGCGCGATCTGAATGAGGAGGAGCCGCTCGAGATCGAAGCGTCGAAGTTTGATCTCAACTACATTAAGCTCGACGGCAACATCGCATGTATGGTGAACGGCGCGGGGTTGGCGATGGCGACCATGGACATCATCAAGCTTGCGGGTGGTGAACCAGCGAACTTTCTCGATGTGGGCGGTGGCGCGTCGCAGGAACGTGTCGAAGCTGCATTTCGGATTCTGTTGGCTGACGAGAATGTCAAAGCTGTTTTGATCAATATCTTTGGCGGCATTGTGCGTTGCGACATGGTGGCGCGTGGTGTGGTCGAGGCGGCGCGGAATCTGAAGATCGAAGTTCCGGTGGTGGTACGGCTCGAAGGCACAAACGTCGAAGAAGGTCAGCGAGTGATACGCGAATCGGGTCTGAATTTTACGGTCGCGACAGGGATGCAGGATGCGGCGGAGAAAGTTGTTCGGCTGGCTGCTTAAGTCCATCGGAGGAGCTCGTGGCAAGTATTGAGTTTTGGGGCGGTGTCGGAACGGTAACTGGATCGAAGTATCTGGTTGAATCGGGTAAGTCGCGCGTGCTGGTTGATTGCGGACTGTTCCAGGGATTAAAGGAGCTGCGCGAACGTAACTGGCAGGAGCCGCCGTTTGATCCGCGTTCGTTGAATGCGGTTCTTATCACGCACGCGCACATAGACCACACGGGTTATTTACCGCGGCTCGTCAAGCAGGGGTTTCATGGTCCAGTCTACTGCTCGCGTGGCACGGCCGATCTCTTGAAGATAATGTTGCCTGATTCCGGAAGGCTTCAGGAAGAAGATGCCGACTTTCGCAATCGTCACAATCTCACGAAGCACAAACCCGCCTTGCCGCTTTACACCGAGAAAGATGCGTATGCGTCGCTGGAGCTGCTGGAGCCGGTGGCGAACACGGGCGAACCGATTGAAGTGGCGCCCGGTATTCGTGCGGGGTTTCGTGTCGCTGGGCATATTCTGGGATCGAGTCTGGTGCTGCTCGAGTTGGACCATGCGGGCGCGGATGGACGGGGAAGGCGCGTACTTTTCTCCGGTGACCTCGGCCACTACGATCAACCGATTATTCGTGATCCAGTCGCGCCGCCGCCGTGTGACTATCTGCTTGTCGAATCGACTTACGGTGATCGACTACACGATCCGGAAGACCCGAAGGTCGCCCTCGCGCGCATCATCAACGATGCTGCCGCGCGTAATGCGCCGGTGTTGATACCAGCGTTTGCCGTAGGCCGCACGCAGGAGATTGTTTATCTAATCCGCGAATTGGAAGACGAGAAAGCGATCCCCGTTTTACCGGTGACTGTCGACTCGCCGATGGCCGCGGCTACGACCGCTGCGTATGTGCGTCGGACCGAGGAACACGACGAGGAGTATGCCAGTGTTTTGAGTCAACAGAAGCATCCTTTGCGCACGCGTTCGATGACCACTGCTTCTTCGCGGCAGGAGTCGAAAAAGTTGAACGATGCGGAGGGAGCGCGTGTGATCATTAGTGCATCAGGAATGATGACTGGCGGTCGCGTTTTGCATCACGCGCTGCGGTTGGTACCAAATCCTGACGCCACGATCGTGTTTGTTGGTTTCCAGGCCGCGGGCACGACTGGACGACGCATAATGGACGGCGAACCGGAAGTGAAGATCCTGGGCCAATGGGTACCCGTTCGTTGTCGAATGGCGAAGATTGGCGGCTTCTCTGCGCACGCTGACTACAACGAAGTATTGAAGTGGTTGGAAGGGATGGAATCCGGCATCCCGAGTCGCACGTTCCTGACCCACGGCGAACCCGAAGCCGCAAACGCGATGGCCGGCCACATCAAGGATCGCTTCGGCTGGAACGTCCACGTTCCGCAATACGGCGAGCGCGTCGAGTTGGTGTAATACGAATGGAATTCAGC
>DASRPN010000198.1:0-28926 GCA_035646355.1 Pyrinomonadaceae bacterium
GTGATGAGGCCAACGTCGTTCGTTGTCGCGGTGACGCCGTTGCGCGTTCCTGATGTGCCCGTCTTGTGAGCGACTTGCATTTCGGGTGGAAGCAAACCTTTGATTCGTTTCGGACCTGGGCGACTCTTGATCATTAAATCCAACAGGAGTTGGCGACTGTTGGTCGATAACACGTTGCCGGTTTGAAGCAAGCGCAATACTTCGATCATCGCCAGTGGTGTCGAAAAATTCCGGGAAGCGACTGACGGGTCGGCAAACATGTCTGCTTCGTAAGTCGCGATGGTTATGTCATTAACCTTCAGTTCACGAACGTATTTCGTTGCGGCCTCAGGCCCGCCTAACAGTCGCAACAAAGCGTCGCACGCCGTTCCATCGCTCTCGGCGATCATGTAGTCGAGCAGTTCGGTAATCGAGAGATTTGCGCCCTGTGGATAGTCGAGTGCAATTGTGTGCTCGCGCCGGCTGACATAATCCTGCGGCTTGATTTCGACTTTCTGATCGAGCGTCAGAGATTTGTTATCGACCCTGGTTAATATCGCCATCGCAATCGGTAACTTGTAAACGCTCTGCATGGCGAAACGGCGATCGCCGTTGAGCGTTACGGTCTGTCCGGTCTCGATGAGAGTCGCGGCGACGCCGACCGGGCCTCGCGTAACCCTCGCATGCTCTTCCATTTGGGCTTGCAGAGCGTCAGCCGCGCATTGTGTTTGTATAGGAGTTGGTGATGGTGATGAGTGCACGGTTGAGTTTGTCGGGACGACGTTAGCTGTGCATCCGAGGCAAACCACAATAATTACGAAAAGCAATTTAGTCTTCATTGGATATAGAAAGCGGATTGTTGTGATGCAGTTTTGTTCGCTGAACGATCCTGGACCCTCACCTCAAGAATATAGCGTCCGGTTTGTAGTCCCGCCAGATTTATTTTTGCCTTGAACGGTATGCGTCGCGGATCTTCTGGCGCGGCTTCGATGTTCTTAGCGGGGGTGGAAAGCATTGATTTGCTGTCTTTATAAACCTGGACTTGCGCCGTCAGATTGTTCGGCGTGCTGTTATAGATGAATGTCATGAACTCGAGTTGGGAATTCAAAGCGAATTTTTTGTCGACACTCCACTGAATCGGTCCGGCCTCGGCGTTCCGGTTTGTCACGCTCGCGAGGCCAACGAAAAAAGATGATCGTGCGTTGGCGAAATGAGGCTTCGGCAGAAGAGTCTTTCGTCTTTGCAAATTCGTTTCCGCGGATTCGCGTCAGTCGATCTCGCTGACTGCCAGCGACGATGTTTTCGAAGAACGAGATCGGAACAACGCGACCGTCGACGCGCAGCTCAAAATCTTCTTTCTTTAATCCGTCGACGAGGCGGCCTTGCTTGTCGAGGAAGGTAACGCCCGTTTGGACGAGCTCGGTGCTGATCTGCACCACATCATCCTGCTGTGCGAGCGCGACTCCGCCAGCGACGAAGATAATGATCAGCAATGTGTTTAGTGTTCGAATCATCACCGAGGCAAGTGTCTCAGAGCTACTGGTTTCCAAGCAAACTTCATAGAATCCTCGCATGATTTCGCATGAGAATATTATTCATCGGCTCCAACAGTGGGCTGCTGAAGACCCGTCAGTCCGTGCCGTAGTGCTGACCAGTTCGCGTGCGATACCGCACGCACATACAGATGCGTTCTCGGACTACGACGTTATCCTTGCTCTTACTAATATCGAACCTTTTTATGAGGATCGCGCCTGGCTGGAAAACTTCGGCTCAGTGCTGGCGCTGTATCGCGACCCGCTTATCAATGATCGCGGATTTCAGCGATCGGCGTTTGTCACTCAATACGAGGATTCGCTAAAGATCGATTTCAGCCTTTGGCCGGTTGGACTGTTCAAACAGATCGTGAGCGAGCCGCAACTCACACCTGAGTTTGACGCCGGGTACAGGGTGCTACTCGATAAAGATCACCTCACAGATCCGCTCCAGCCGCCTACGTACAAATCGTACATTCCGGAACCCCCCACTGAGGCAGAGTACCAGGCTTTAATAGAATCGTTCTTCCTCGATACTGGTTATGTAGCGAAGTTTCTGTGGCGCGATGATCTGGTTGCGGCCAAATACATTCTGGACCATTCGTTGAAGCATCAACATCTCCTGATCATGCTCGCGTGGCGCATCGAGATGGATCATGATTGGGCGTTGAAATTGGGTCCTTACGGGCGTGGCTTGAAACGCTGTTTGCCGCCGGACCTTTGGGAGCAGTTCGAAGCGACTTACACTGACGCTGAACCGAGTTCCAATTGGTCTGCCTTGTTTCGAAGTATCGACGTCATGCGCCGCGTCGCCGTCGAAGTTGGTGACCACCTCAACTTTCGCTACCCTGAACAATTGGAGCGACGCGTCCTGGCTTATTTGCAAAGAGTCAGAGAATTCTCCCGCCAGTCTGAGTAGTCTCCTATTTCAACTCTGCGTATCTCTGCGGGGTTCTCTGCGTCGCTGCGGTAAATGTAAGTAAAAGCAATAATCGCAGAGACACAGAGGAACACAGAGATACTCACATAAGATAGCCACTAGTGTGGTGCGCCGAGGAAGGAGGCGAGGCGGAGGAGGTCGGCGAAGACGCCCGCTGCGGTTACTTCGGGGCCGGCGCCGGGGCCGCGGACGATCATGGGTTGGGTGTTGTAGCGCGCTGTTTGGAAACTCACAATGTTGTCGCTACCGGTCAGATGTGAGAAGGGGTGATCGAGGGGATAGTTGCGCATCTGAGCTGACAAGGTGCCATCTCTATTGATTACTCCAACGTATCGCACCACCTCACCACGATCGCGCGCGGAGTTCAACATTGCAGCGATCGTCTGATCGTATTTCCCAAGGCCATCGAGATACTCGCTGACAGTCCCGCCGCGCAAATCTTCAGCAACGAGGCTTTCAACGTGAACCGCATCCATCTCTGTCTCAAGCCCCATCTCCCGCGCAAGTATGATCAGTTTGCGAGCGACGTCGACACCGGACAGATCCTCGCGTGGATCTGGCTCAGTCAAACCTAATGAGTGCGCCTCTCGCACAACTTCCGAAAAAGTACGACGACCATCGAGCGAGTTGAAGATGTACGAGAGCGTCCCCGAAAGCACGCCCTCGATCTTGATAATCTCATCACCGGTTTCAACGAACCCGCGAAGTGTCTGAATGATCGGCAGTCCGGCGCCCACATTTGTTTCGTACAAGAAGTACCGCTGATGTTTGCGAGCAGTCTCGCGCAGACTTCGATACGCCGGAAACGGACCGGCGTTACTTTTCTTGTTCGGCGTGATGATATTAATCCCACGCGCGAGCCAGCTTTCGTAATGCGAAGTTAATTCAGCGCTCGCGGTCGCATCGATCACGACAGCGTGCGGCAGATGATCCGCGTTGATGTGATCGACAAAACTCTCGAGGTCGGCCGTTTTCGAACTCTCGCCTAACTCTTCAGACCAGCGATCGAGCGCGACGCGCCGGTCAGCGAGAATCATTTTGCGGCTGTTCATGACACCGCGCACTCTTAAGTCTATCCCGCGCTCGCGCTTAAGCTCTTCGATTCGACTTTGAAGTTGTCGCAGCAGCGTGCCACCGATGAGGCCGGTTCCAATAACGCCAATCGAAAGCGTCTGGTTCGAAAGATAGAAAGCCGAATGTATCGCTCGCAGTGCCTTCGTTGCTTCAGCCTGTTCGATAACTGCGGAGATATTTCGTTCCGACGACCCCTGCGCGATTGCCCTGACGTTGATGCCGGCCTTCCCCAGCGCACTGAAAAACTTTCCGGCCATACCCAACCGCTCGATCATTCCATCGCCAACCATCGCGATGATGCAACAATCCTCGGTCACATCGACGGTCTGCACTTCACCACGCTGCATCTCGACAACGAAGGTTTCCTCAACCGTCTTTCTCGCGAGCTCTGAATGTGTCCGCGGAACTGCAAAACAGATCGAATGCTCAGAACTCGCCTGCGAGATCATCACAACCGAGACATCAACCGCCCGCAGCGCGCCGAAGAGTTTTTGGGCCACACCGGGAATGCCGATCATTCCGGTGCCTTCAACGTTGATCAGGGCCGTGTCTTCGACGGCTGCAAAACCTTTGATCGGCATGTCCGCTGGTGACGTAGCGGATATCTTTGTGCCGGGAGCGTCAGGCTTGAAAGTGTTCTTAATCCAGACCGTGATGTTCTGTTTGATCGCGGGCGACATCGTACTCGGATGAATAACCTTCGCACCGAAGTACGCCAGCTCTGCCGCTTCCTCGTACGACAGCTCCGGTATAACGACAGCCTCGGGAACTCGCCGTGGATCAGCGCTGAAAACTCCATCGACATCGGTCCAGATCGTCACTGAATCAGCCCCCAACAGTGCGCCGAAGATCGAAGCCGAGAGATCGCTGCCGTTGCGTTTCAGCGTCGTCGCAACTCCATCATGAGTTGACGCGATAAAACCAGTGATCACCAGAACGTCAGTCTCAGAATGATGGTCCAACCAGGTTTGCAGCCTGAACCTTGAAGTTGCCCAGTCCACAGTAACCGTTGCAGGATTCGGTTCAACCACCAGCGTCTGGCGCGCATCGAGCCAGCTCGTGCGATGGTCTCCCGATTTAAGAAAGGCGTGCATGAGCTGCGCCGACCACAACTCACCGTGCCCCGAAACAAATTCAATAATGCGCTCCGAAGCGAGTCTGGTGATTCGAACGCCTCGCAACACTTCCTTGATCGCACTGAAATCAGAAACGATAGTCTCCTCGAGAGCGGAACGTTGTGAAGTTCGCAGTTCTAATTCAGCGATAGTCTGGAGATGCCTATTCTCAAGCGCGACGAGTTTCTCTAAATACGAATCGTCCTGAGCAGCCGCGAGACTAACAGCTTCAATAAGCGCATTAGTGACGCCACTCATCGCTGAAACCACAACCGCAACGCGCTCACCCGCTCGTTGAGATAGAACGATCTCACACGCTGCTCGGTAACGATCGGCATCGGCGAGACTAGTGCCGCCAAACTTATGAACGGTCCATCGCGAACTCATGTCGACGTAAGGTAGTTCAACTCACACTCGGTAGCAAACCCGTTGTTTCGTCCGGTGGTGTATTAGTTTCCTCTGCGTATCTCTGCCGCCCTCCGCGTCTCTGCGGTTCATGCGTTTTTGCGGATCTTTTACCGCAGAGTCCCAGAGGACCGCCGAGGTACGCAGAGAATGCTGGCAAACTAGACACCACCTGTGTCCAAAATTCTGTACGAACGTGTTTACGCGTCCGCAACCAACCATCTCTTCGGAGTCTGAGTTTTTAGAGACCAATCCAAGATCAAAAAGATTCCGCTACGGGATAGTGAATCGCGATCCATCCGTTCGTTGGCGGTGATTCCATCAACGAACAATCATAGAAGTTCCTGCATTCGTGCTCATCGAACAAAAAATCGGAATGCCCTTTGCATAAATCGTGATCAGGCACGCATTACTCGTTGCCTGCGTTCAAACTCAAGTTCGCAACGCCATACGAAAATTTGTACTGCGTCCGCTGAATCAACTCCCAAGGAGGAAGTTATGACTATTCGAGCGCTCCTGATCGTGGGCGTATTGATCACCTTATCAACTTTTGCTTTCGGACAAACTAGTCGCGGCACTGTCGCTGGAACAGTGACGGATCCAAACGGCGCCGTCGTCGCCGGTGCTGAAGTTACGCTGACAAGCGCAGCAACCAAGCTCAGCCGCACCACTATCACTAACGGTGAAGGGCTTTATCGATTTGAAGCAGTCGATCCTGGGACCTATTCCGTTGGTGTTAAGGCCACTGGCTTTGGTGAAGTTGTAAAAACTGGCGTTGAAGTTCAAGCGAATCAAACGTCGGACGTTACAACCCAACTAACAGTCGGCGGAGCCGTGGAAACAGTAAACGTTGCCGCTGATGCCGGACAGTTGCTGCAAGTCGAAGCACCAGTTCGCGGCGGCAATATCGACAAAGTGAAGATCACGGAACTGCCCGTTGCCGGTCGCAATCCCGTGGCTCTCGCCCTGACGCTCCCCGGCGTTTCAACCAACCGCTTCGGCTTTGGCGTGGGCACGTTCTCTGTGAATGGCTCGCGCGGACGATCCAACAACTTCCTGATCGACGGCACTGAGAACAACGATATCTCCGTCGCCGGACAGGGCTTTCAGATCACAAATCCCGACGCTGTGCAGGAAGTTTCAGTGCAGACGTCGAATTACGACGCAGAGTTTGGTCGTGCGGGCGGCGCGGTCGTCAACACGATTACCAAATCCGGTAGTGACGATTTTCACGGCAGCCTGGCTTATCTCTTTGACGTCACGCGCGACGATGCGATTACCAATACACAATCGACGTCGGCGGTAATTGTCGCGCGCGGTCACCCACCACGTGGTACCGAACAGTACTACGCCGGAACGCTGGGTGGCCCAGTCTTGATTCCGTTCTTTGGCGAGAGCAATAAGATGTGGAGTTACGACGGCAAGCAACGGACTTTCTTCTTTGCCGCGTGGCAGGAACAGTTTCGTAGTGCTTCAGCCACAGCTACCAGGACCGTTTTGAGTCAGAACGGCCGTAACCTTTTGCGAAGTCTTTTCCCCCAAGGCGTGAATCCAAGAGTCGATCTTCTTATGGACGTGACGAAGCAGGTCATTGGCGAGTCGAACTTCCAGAACATAGGCATCGGCGCTCGCGCGGGTTGTCCCGCGCCTTGCAATATCCAGTTCGGTACAGGCTCGCTCTTCGTTCCCCAAACTTATCGCGAGCGCCAGGCGCAGTTCCGCATCGATCACAGGATCAGCGACAACGATCAGCTCTCGATACGCTACTTGTTTGACGATCAGAAGGATCCAGTGGGTGGTGGTATCACGTTCCCGGGATTCGCGACCGCCAACAACAACACGTACCAGAACTTGCTCATCACCGAGACGCATATCTTCTCGCCGCGTTGGACCAACGAAGCACGGTTGGCTTACAACCGAATTCTGATCGATTTTCCGTTGAATCCGGATGATTCACTCGGCCTTACGTTGCCGCGCTTCGATATCTCCACGTTGAGCCAGTTCGGTATCGCAACGAACCTGCCTCAAGGTCGCGTCGCGAACAATTACGTGTTCCAGGACACTGTCACTCACGTTCGTGGAAATCACACTTTCCGTTTTGGTTTGGATTTACTCGAGCAACGTTCACGCCAGTTTGCGCCGATCGTTGAACGTGGTCTGTTGGTGTTCCGGTCGGGCGGTGGTTTCACGGCGCTCGGCAATTTCATCGACAACTTTGCCGGTTCAGGCGGTGGCACGCAGCGCGACTTCGGTAGCCCGCGCTACTATCCATTCTTGTTCCGACAGGCCTATTTCGCGCAGGATCGCTGGCGCGTTAACGATGCGTTGACGCTGACTCTCGGTTTGCGTTACGAGAATTTCGGCAACGCCATCAACACTCTTCAGACCGCTGCGTTTACGGGGTTGTTCAACGTAGATCCGGTCACGTTTGCTGGTCCATACAGTCAACCCAACACAGTTGAAAACGACAACAACAACTTCGCACCAACGATCGGAGTTGCTTATTCACCTTCGTTTGAAAGCGGACTGCTGGGAAGGATCTTCGGCAACCGGCAAACGGTCATCCGCATGGGTTACCAGCTCGGTTACGATTCGTTCTTCAACAACATCGCCTCGAATGCGGCGACTTCATCACCGAACGTCGTCGCGACCGCGGTAACATCGGTCATCAATGCCGGTAATCCGCGCGGCCTGTCAAACGTTACTGGCGCGTTACCGCTAACTCCGCGGCCGTTGTCGCCGTTGGATTCTCAGGTGCTCGTAGTCCCGAACCTGGTTAACCCTTACTACCAGCGTTGGTCTTTCGGATTTCAGCGCGAGCTGTTTGGAAACATCGTTGTCGACGGATCTTATGTCGGCTCGAAAGGAACCAAACTCTACGTCAACGAGGATCTGAACCCTCTGGTACCGATTGTAGCTGGACCGAACCATCCGGGAATTCAGCGCATTACTCCCGCGGGGTTCACGGGCTCAACTACCTGCACGCCCGGCACCGCGGGCTGTTTGATCTCGGGTCGACTGGATAACCTTCAGGGATCGCGGCTGATTCGAACTAACGGTGGTTCGTCGAATTACCACTCAGCGCAATTGCTGGTAACGCGACGTTTCACCAACGGCTTTTCACTGACCTCTGCTTATACGTGGTCCAAACTCATGGACAATGGGAGCGAGGTCTTCGGTGTGGCGGACACTAACTCACCGCAGCAGTCTTCGTTCCCGGCGATCTTCGGCGGTCAAGCGTTAGAAAAAGCGGTGTCGTTCTTCGATCGCACACACCGGTTCTCGCTGACTTACGTCTACGAGCTTCCGTTCTTCCGCCAACAGCGTGGATTCGTGGGCCACCTGCTGGGAGGTTTCCAGCTCTCAGGCGTCACGACGTTTGAAAGCGGAGTCCCGCTCACGGTTATCAATGGGCAGGATGCCGACTCGATCGGTGGTAACCTTGATCGGCCGGATTTCAATCCCGATGGTCAACCGGGAGTGCGTGCTGTCCCGGCAATTGCCACCGCGACAACCAATCCGTGCAGCGTGGCGGTTGGCGCAACGTTCTACACAAATCCTGATGCCGGCGGTGCATGTATCAATCCGGCAACCGCGCAATTCATCGGATTGCTCGCGGGGACGGGGCGACGTGGCAATCTTGGCCGCAATACGCTGCGCACTCCGGGTTTGAATAACTGGAACGTTAACCTACTGAAGCGAGTCCGTATCGATGAAACTAAGTTCGTCGAACTGCGGGCGGAGTTTTACAACATTTTCAACCATCCGCAATACGGAACCGCGAGCGTCAGTCCTTTCGCACCGCTGAGCACTGGCGTTCCGGCGAACGTGTTCACGTCCGCAGCTGGTCAGTTTCTCCATCCGGAGTTTTCTGAAGGTGGCGGTCGAGTCATTCGCTATCAGTTGAAGTTCGCGTTCTGAGTTCCTCACGAGCTCTCTCCAAGGCCCGGCGGTTCTAGTCCCGCCGGGCCTTTTTCTTCTGTTAGAATCTCCGCGGCCCTCCAAACAATCATTGCCCACGGTGAAAGGAAAGTTCATGGTCCACGAAACTATCGACGGCACTTATCGTCAGACCAATCTCACCAACGAGTCACCCGAATATCTCGCCGCGCGCGAAGAGTTGCGCAAGGCGGAAATTGAATTAATGCGACAACGTGAACGCGTTGCCGAGCTTCGCCGCGCGCTGCCTGCCGGTGCGATTATCGAAGATTACGAATTACTTGAAGGCCCGACTTCGCTCGACGACGGCGACGAGCCTGTTCGCAAGACGCGTTTAAGCGAGTTGTTTACGAAACCGGATCGTGCACTCGTCATCTACCAGTTTATGTTTGGAAAGAAGCAACAGAAGCCGTGTCCGATGTGTACCGCCTGGATCGACGGCCTGAACGGCGTCGCTCATCATCTGGCTCAAAACATTGACCTGGTGATCGTGGCTGCTGCGGATCCTGAGGCACTTCGAGCGCACGCGCGAAATCGAGGTTGGGATAAATTGCGTCTCTTAAGCGGCGGCGAAAGCACGTTCAAGTACGATCTCGGCAGCGAAGATCGCGAAGGCGGTCAGGACTCGACGATCACGGTCATCACTCGAGACGCCGACGGTACGTTACGCCACTTCTACAGCGTTCATCCACGGTTGGACCATGAAATCCAGGAGCGCGGCATAGACTTGTATACTCCAATCTGGAATGTCCTTGATCTGACGCCTCAAGGTCGAGGAACGTTCTACGCATCGCTGGACTATGGAACAAAGGTGCAGGCGGCGCGGCAATAACTCCCCAGACAGAGTCCATTGCTTTGTCGAACATTTCCCGGCTTATTTTGCATTTGGATTTACAAAAATCTGATCCGATTTCAAAAGTTGCAATCGCTGAGAAGACTGCGTGAAGCACTTCGCGTCCGCCGGCATCGGCGCCATCAAGATTCAACTCTTCGTTGGCGCCTTTGTTGACAGCACTCGCGACTCGCTCGGCATATTCAAGTGTCGGGTTAATACCGTAGGGACAATTCGGCGGCTTCCCGACCGATCCAACACAATCATCCGGCGGAGCGTAAAGCGACATGATCTGAAACGCCGTGGTGAATTGACCTTTATCGATCCGTCGTTTCATCCATTCGCCCCAGGCAGCAATCCCATCTTCAACCGATCCAAACAACGCATGACCTTTGGCGTCGGCGATTAGTTCGCCGGCGCTATCTCTCATTTGCGTTTTCCACCCTCCTTGCGGAGTTTTCAGAACTCCCGGGTTGTTGTATCGCAGCGCTATTGGAAGGCATGAGCAACGAACGTCCGGGATCGCTATTGCCTCGTCATTAACGACGAGAGAAACGCCGGCGCCTCGCGTACCGTCCGGCGCACAGAAAGCGGGCTTCTTGTTGTAGGTCTTTTGATTAGGATTCTTGCAGTCGCTCGTTTGACCGTAGACAGGTAAGGCAGCTACGGTCAACAAAGCGGTAGTGAGAACGAAACTCCAAATACGATTCATACCTGCGTTCACGTTCTGAGTAATTACCAGTTCCTCACTTACTTTGTCTAAAAGTCAGGATACCTGTCTTCCGTTTAACGTTCTCTCTGTGCTCCGTGGTTCACTATTTGTAGGAAAAATAACCACAGAGGCACAGAGCACGCAGAGGTTACACAGAGAAGAAGTCGAGTAAATGACTTTTGGGGCAAAGCCTTCCTCACTCATCCCGTAACGCTACCATCGGTTCAACGCGGCTGGCCCTTAAGGCGGGAATCAAACAGGCCAGGCCCGCGACGACGAGCAATAGGAACGCCGTCCCTCCGATCGCAAGACCGTCCATCGCGCCGACTCCGTACAACGTTGACTGCATCGCGCGTCCGACGAGATAGGCGCCACCTAGTCCGATCGCAGCTCCTATGACCGCCACAATCGTTCCTTCTTTCATCACGAGCCTCAGAACGTGTGAGCGTCGCGCGCCAAGCGCCATGCGCACTCCAAATTCCTGCGTGCGTTGGGCCACACCAAACGCCATGACTCCGTAGATACCCACTCCCGCCAGCACGAGACCTAATAATCCAAAGCTCGCAAACAAAACCATACTGAAGCGATCGATCGCTAAAGCTTCACTTACGATCTCATCGATCGTTCTCACACCGGCAAGCGGCAAGTCGGGGTCGACTGAATTGATAGCGCTCGCAACACTGGTGATCACACTTCGGGGATCGCCTTCCGTCCTCACTACCATCGAAACCCACGGCCAGGGATTTTGCCAGAATGGCACGCTGATCTCCGGAAACTCCTCGCGCATCCCGGCTCCGCGCACGTTCTTAAACACGCCAACGATCTGATACTCGCGCGGCGCGCCGAGTCGTGCGCCCACGATGATTTCTTCGATAGAAACTCGCTGCGTGAGCGGATCGACACCGGGTAAATAGCGAGTGACGAACGTTTCATTAACCATGGCGACAAAGGGGCTCGTTTCAGTGTCTTGCTCGTTGATGCTGCGACCTTTGGTGACCTGAATTCCCAGTGCTTCGGTGTATCCGGCTGTGACCATTTGAAACGAGGAGTTGGGACGTTCCGAAGGAGCTACCTCAGGCTGGCCCACTACTCTGATCGGCATCCCGAACATTGGCCCACGAGTGGGTACGCCGGTCATGATCGCTACCTTGTTTATGCCCGGCGCGTTCTCCACTCGCTCGAGTATCTGCCGGTAATACGATCTGACCTCGTCAGCGGTCTTGAGTCGCTCCGGTGGTACTGGCATCTGAAACGTAAGCACGTGATCCGGACGAATGCCGAGGTCCACCTGGGCCAGGTTCCAAAAACCCTTGAGCGCCATACCACCGCTGGCTAACAACGTCAGCGCCAACGCGAACTCAGCTACGACCAGCAGTCGAAGCGCATTGCGACGCGTTCCGTGACTTGTGCGTCCTCCCGTCTTGAGCACTTCGTGGAGATCGAGTCGTGTTGCTTGCCAGGCAGGAGCAGTTCCAAACAATAGTCCTGAGATTGCGGTGACGCCGATCGTGAAAAGCAGAACCGGAATACTCAGTCTGATCTCGGCCTCAGACGGCAACATGGTGCCGACGGGCACGAGGGCTGTTATTGCATTAAGGAGCAAACTAGCAAACAGGATCCCAACGAGGCCGCCGATTAGAGCTAACACCAAACTCTCGGTAAGAAACTGATTGAATATCCGGAACCTCGACGCGCCGAGCGCTGCCCTCACTGCGACTTCACGCTGACGCGACGTGCCGCGAGCCAGCAGCAGATTCGCAACGTTGACGCAGGCAATTAATAAGAGGAAGCCGACAGCGCCCAACAGCAACCACAGATTCCTACGCGTCGTCGGTTCGACAAAATTGAGGTGCAACGGTTGGACGAGGATTCCCCAACCCTTGTTCGACTTCGGATACTCGTTTGCCAGTTGCGCCGCGATTCCATCCATCTCTGCCTGGGCCTGTTCAATTGTTACTCCGTCTTTCAACCTCCCCATCACGAGAACCATGTGGGCCTCGCGGTTGTTGGTTTGTTCGGCATCGAAAGCCAGCGGCGTCCATAATTGCATCGGCATGCGATCGTACATTCCTGCTGGAAGCACACCGACCACGCGGTAAGGTAGACCATTCATTCGAATGTCTTTACCGATGATGTTCGGGTCTGACGCAAAGTGCCGGGTCCACATTCGGTTGCTGAGAATAACGACGCGATCCTGACCCGGGATACCTTCTTCGGGAACGAAGTCGCGGCCCATCAACATCGGCAAGCCTTCCATCCTGAACATTCCCGGGGTTCGCGGCGAGCCGTCGATCTGTTCAGGACGTTCGTTGGTTGAGACGTTGAATGAGCCACCGCTCCATGCATTCAGATCCTGAAACGAGGTGCTCCTGCGCTTCCAATCCAGATAGTCAGCTGGAGACACGGAGTTTCTCTCTCCCTGTACTTTGGACCACACCATGACCAGTTGGTCGGATTTTGGGTAAGGCATCGGCTCGAACACTGCGTAGACGACGCTGAAAATGGCGGTTGTTGCTCCTATGCCCAATGCGAGCGTCAAGACCGCGGTTATTGTGAAACCGAAGTGCTTGATCAACGTCCGGACACTGAAGCTCAGGTCTTGTTTAAGAAATCCTCGCATCTTGTCCTCCTCAGTTGTGCTGAAGCCTGCTGGTTAGTTTGCGCGACTTTAATTCAAAGAATGTGCCGTTGGATGAAAACCAGTGTTTCGTAAGTTTTTGAGAGTTTCGACTCGAAAAACCATGAAGTTGACTGCCGCCTTCACATAAATGGACATACCCGTTTCGCTTGTGGAACTGCAAAATCCCACTTTTGAAAACGTGGCGAGAAGTTGCGCCTCTACGATGCACTTTCCTTCAGGCAATCCATTCGGCAACCTGAACGTTACCTGGCTAAGGTCGGTACCCTGGAGCGGTGTCACAGCTTCTGCCGGTATGTCATAACTCTGGTTGTTACTATCAACCAGCCGCACTACGAGTGAAGCCGCTGTCTCGCCTGGTCCAAGTTGTAAGTTCCTGACAAAGAGATGGATTCGAGTGTCGAGGTCCGGTCCTGGGTTCAGTACGTTGAGAACGTTGACGACAGGAAACGGATCTCGCACGCGTAGCATTGAATCGAGTGCGCCCGCTTGAATTGGATCTGGGCCGGATTGCCTTCGTTCGCGAAATCTAGAGGTTTCGTTTGAGGTTTAGAATTTCGCGCACCTGTTTCATGGTCGCGAAACCACGGTCGTGAAAGCCGTAGATCTGCGCCGGTTCCAGGTTGTTTCTGATTAACCAATCGCCGAAGAATTTCATGACGTGATCGCGTGAGGGGTCTCGTGCCGGAAATGCTGCCATGCCGCTGTAATAAAAGAGATCACCCTGAAACAGGATCTTTTCCTGCGGCAGATAGACCACGACGTTTTCCTTCGCATGTGGACTTTCGCCGGCGTTGATTAACTCTACTGACCTCTCACCGTCTGTAATCACACGTTTCCGATCGAACGTCTCGATCGTCGGTGCACGAGGTTCGCGGGAGAGTTTGTCTGGAACGACGGTGTACTTCGCGGCGGCGAACGTTTCGAAATAGTCTTTGTTGCCGGGAGTGGTTAGCAGTGTTGCCCCCTCGGCAAGGAAAGCTCGAGCGCCGCCCGCGTGATCGCTGTGAAAGTGGGTTACGGCAAGATAGCGAATCGGCTTGTTTGGAATTGTTTCTTTGATCCTCTGGATGAATCTTGCGCTTACCTGATCGCTGCCAGCTTGCATATCCGCGGGAATTCTTTCGAGCGATGGATGTTGGGCTGGAGCTTCAATCGCAAGGACGAAGTCTTTGAACTCGACGAACATCGGATTCAGTCCACCGGTTGGGAAGATGTAAACGCCTTTTGCGACTTGCGCCACTTCGTTCAGTGGCATCAGATAGCTCTTCATCTGCGCAGAGATTTCAAAGGCCGCGCCAGCCTTCGCAGAGTCGGCTTCAACATCCGTGAACTCAACTTCGCGGTAAGTCTTTTTTCCCAAAAGAATCTTGTAACCAGTTGGCGCATGGCCCAACTTTGAATCGCGTCGATAACTGTTGTAGACAAACTCGACGAGGGTGTCGCCAAGCCCGGGGAAGTCCATCGTGTACTCGTACTTCGTCAGAAGATGTGTGTCGGCAGCGAAGAAGAGCGCGAGTACAGTCTTGGTGTTAGGAAGTGGAAAGCCGATCACGTTGTGCAATTTCCCGTTGTAGTTTTGACTCGGGATCCGTTGCAGTTTCGACGTCTGAGTCACAGCTTCGAGCAGAAGCAGGTGCGGGATAGTCCGTGCGATGCGCGCGCGCTCGCTTGCGGCGTTAGGATCGCGACGCATCTGGCTGATTAAATCGTCCTGCATGTCGATGACAGTTCGCTCTTCACCTGCGTACATCCAGCGCCGCCAGCGAAAGCTGCCATCGTGCCTTCCGGTGCGTTGCTCGTACAGAATTCTTTCCTGCGAAGGAAACGCGGCGGTCGTCTCTTCGTGAAACGTTTTCGTCGGTGTCGAAGGGTCGGGCCCTTGCAGATCCACTGAGCGAAACTCACTCCCTTTGCCTTTGAAGAAAAGCGAGTTCAGGCTGCGCAAACGTTCGATCCCGCCGAGTGCCTGCAACGCTTTTTCAAGCGTCTGCTCTGTTTGTTGATCCTGATGAGTTGATGCGCTTGCGCTAAACGTGACGATGATGGTCGCGATCAGCGCTAGTAAGAAAACGAGTTTTCGTGTTTGCATGGCCCTTAAATGAGATTCAGTTGGACTTTTCACTAGCGGGCAAGCAGAAGATGCAAATAATAGCACATACAACTTTTTACAGTTCCGGTGCGATTGATGACAACTTTCTGTAGTATCTCGATATATGCTCCCGCACAGTATGTTCCGCAATGCGATCAGGAAACTGTCGCTGCGACAAAAATTGACGATACTGGTCTCAGTCGGAGTGTTACTTCCTCTCCTGGTTTTAACTTACATGCAGTATCGATCGCTGGCGGAACTCCAAAACAAAACCAAAGGTGCATTCAAAGACAACCTGCGACAGGGAATAACGATAGTCGAGCACCAGATGACACAACGGCTGGAGGACATCGCAGCGCAAACCTTGAACCCGATCGGCAGCATTGAAGCGCAAGAGTTAGAGAAACACTTCGCAGAGGTAAAGCGTTCCCATCCTGAGATCGAAGAGATCTTTGTTCTCGGCACCTCCGGCAATCAGCAGAAAACGTCGCTGTTTGAAAAAGCGCGGGTAACGGAGAGTTTTGTTGACGGTAATCGCCGGTATCTATTTATGGATCGTTATCTGTTTGAACGGAGTGGTGTTGCCGGTGTCCGATTAACCGAAGCTTTTATCAAAGATGACTTGATCGCCGGCAGTATAAATAAAGTCGTAAGTACCTATCATGCGAACCCTGCCTCACCTACGATAGCGTTTACAATCACCGACGAGAATCAGCGCGTGCTTTATTCAAGCGCGACGGCTCAAGGCGGATACTTTCTCGAAAGCAACTTTGATCGTCCGTTCTCGAATTGGAAAGCCGGAATCGGCCTGAAGAACACGAATCTCGATGAACTCGCACGCAACAGTTTCTTGCATAGCGCCGGCGCAACGCTTCTCGTGCTACTGGTTTTAGTCGGCGGTGTGGTTCTTACTATACGGGCGACCGATCGCGAAGCGCGTCTGGCGCAAGCGAAATCAAATTTCGTCTCAAATGTCTCGCATGAATTAAAGACGCCTCTCTCGTTACTTACCCTCTTTTCTGAAATCCTGGAACTGGGTCGCGTAGACGGCGACGAAAAGAAGACGGAGTACTACAAGATCATCCGGCATGAAAGCCTGCGTCTGAACAAGGTGATCGATAACATCCTCGACTTTTCAAAGATCGAGGCCGGACGGAAGACCTATGTTTTGAGGGAAGGTGATATGGCAGACGTGATTGCGAATGTTCTGTCCAGCTATCGCTATCAGATTCTCAATTCCGGCTTTGTCATTGGAGCAGACATTCAGCGCAATCTGCCGGTCTTAATGGACCGCGATGCGATGGAACAGGCGATCTCGAATCTGCTTGATAATGCGATTAAGTATTCACGTGAGATAAAGGAGCTTACGATTACGACAGAAAAACGCGGTGCTGATCTGTGTATTGAGATCGCGGATCGCGGCATCGGAATTCCACGCGCTGAACAGGCAAAAATCTTCGAGAAGTTTTATCGTGTGGGCAACGGACTGGTCCATGATGTAAAGGGCAGTGGCCTGGGGTTGTCTCTCGTCAAGCATATTATCGAGGCTCATCGTGGAACTATCACCGTTGAAAGCGAGGCCGGCAGGGGAAGTCGTTTTAAGATTTTGCTTCCATTGGCGCCCACGACAGGTCGGGAGAATTGACGTGGCGAAGATCCTGATAATCGAAGACGAACCCAACATGGTTATCGGGTTGAAAGATAGCTGTGAGTACGAAGGCTACGAAGTCTCTGTGGCACGCGATGGGAAAGAAGGTTTAGAAAAAGCTTCGACTGAAAAGCCGGACATCATACTGCTCGACGTGATGCTGCCCGTGATGAGCGGAATCGATGTGTGTCGCACCTTACGCACGCGCGGGATCGATACTCCGATTCTTATGCTGACTGCTCGAAGTCAGGAGACGGACAAGGTGGTCGGTCTGGAAGTTGGCGCCGATGATTACGTGACGAAGCCATTCAGCATCAAGGAATTGCTCGCACGTATCAGGGCGCATTTGCGAAGGGCATCAAAACAGGTCGCTGAAATCGAGAGTTTTACGTTTGGCGACGTGGAGGTGAATTTTAAAAAGTTCGCGGCGCGCAAGGGTGGAGAAGCACTGGATCTTTCAGCTCGCGAGTTTGAGATAATGCGCTACCTGATCCGGCGTCGAGGCGAAATCGTCACACGCGATCAACTGCTCGACGAAGTTTGGGGTTATGACAGCATCCCAATCACACGCACGGTTGACAACCACATCGCCAGGCTGCGCCAGAAAATCGAAAAAGATCCGTCCGCGCCGCAACACATCATCACCGTTCATCGCATCGGCTATCGCTTCATCGAATAATCCTCTCGTTACAACTTTTTACAATCTAATTACAGCGTGTGGAGACTTGGGACTTCGCAGGCTATAGCCTCTCGAGCACTGCCCGCGAGGAGAATATCAATTGAAGGAAAAAGACCTCTTAACCATCACGTCTCTGCTTTCGATTCTTTTGATGTCGCTTCACCTAGCAGACGACATCGTTCGCGGGTACGAAAAGGGAGACGTTTATACCCTTACTGCCGTACTCATCTTTTGCACCTGGCTGTATGGAACCCTGATGCTTAGGGAACGGCGATGGGGATACATTATCGTGCTCCTCGCATCGCTTCTTTCGTTAGCCGTGCCCTACCTCCATATGAGAGGGAAGGGAGTGGCCCTCAGCAGTCGCGTCGCGCACTCCGACGGAGCTTTCTTCTTCGTCTGGACGCTTATCGCGCTCGGTGTGACGGCGCTGTTTTCATTAATCCTCTGCGCACGTGGTCTTTGGCGTTTGCCATGGCGCAGAACACGATAACGATCATTCACTACCGCGAAAGAGTTATTGAAAGTTACCTGTATTGATAGTTTCGCTCGGTTGCGTCTTCAATTAACCTTCCCGTACGCTTAATCAAAGTTACCGGAAGGAGTTGGGCGATGATTCCATCAGAAAAAGAGGTGGCCGTGCTTGCGGGCGGTTGCTTTTGGGGTGTTGAGGATATTCTGCGAGGGGTTCCGGGAGTCATCGATACCGACGTAGGGTATACCGGTGGTTGGCTTGAGAACCCGAAGTACGAGGACACGCACCACAGCAAGTCTGGTCACGCCGAAGCCGTTCGCATAACATTCGACCCGTCGGTGCTCTCCTTCGAGGAGTTGCTCGAACGCTGGTTTTTCCGTTTGCATGACCCGACGACGCTTAACCGTCAGGGCAATGACGTTGGGACGCAGTACCGCTCAGCGATCTTTCCGCAGACGGAGGAGCAGAAGGCGATCGCTGAACGGGTCATCGCACGCGTTGATGCATCGGGACAATGGAAGCGGCCGATCACGACGAGCATCGAGCCTGCCGGGACGTGGTATAGCGCCGAGGATTACCATCAGGACTATCTACGCAAGCACCCAAACGGATACACCTGCCATTACTTGCGCGAGTAGTTGCTTACCAGCTTTGCTCCAAAAGTCATTTCCTCGACGTCTTCTCTGTGTAACCTCTGCGTGGTCTGCGCCTCTGGTATTTTTTTGAACAAATAGTGAACCACGGAGCACACGGAGAACACAGAGGTTACAGCCGAAGACTGGCATCCCAACTTTTTACGGCAAAACAGTGCTTACCCTTCAAACGTAAATCAAAACGAGATGCTGTAGCTGGCGCCAGGGTTACGCCCGCGTTCGAAGATTACTCCGAACTGGTGACGACCACGTGTGTAGTTCAAGAGCGGATGGATGCGCACGCCATCGAACAGAATCGTTGAACTCCAACTCTCGTTGAATGCGATGTTCAACCCTCCAATCAAACGAGCGCGATCTTCAAACGTGCCGTAAGCGATACCGATGTAGGGACTCACAGGTAAACGTGTGTAGTGTTTCACGTTCTTACTTAACGTGGCGTAAAACGATTGTCCTGATGGTGTGCCGATTCGATCGGAGCTTGTTCCGATGATGAGTGCGGGCCGATGGTGAGTTTCTGTTACTACGACGAGGTTCGCGAGCGGGCTTACCTTCTTAGCTAACGGGTTGTACTCGACGCCTGCGGTGAATCTCGGATGGAAGCGATAAGTCAGAGTATTACGCCAAGTTGCGCGATCGATCTGATTGGCGATCACGCGAACGCCGTAAGTCCATCTGAAATCGTTTTCTCCTGCCCCGCTCACGGCGCGGCCTTCGCCCGGTCAAAGCGGTCAACTCGGAACAGCTGAAACTTCCGCCTTTCGTTCTGGCGCGCGCGCAGCGCTTTTAGCGCTCTTTGTGGTTGCAATAGCGAGTAGTGCTTCAATCTCTTTTCGCAACAAAGGCTGATCGACGATACCGGAAATAATCTTCACGATCGTTCCGTCGCGTCCAACAACAACTGTGCCCGGTAAAGCTGTGCCGAGTCCGAAGCGGACCATGTGCTCCGCGGAGCCGCCCACCCAAATCGGAAAGTTAACTTTCGTTTCTCTCACGAACTGCACGACGCTCTTTTGATCTTTGAGCTCGTCGACGTTGACGCCGATAATCTGCACGCCCAACGCTCCGAACTCGTTTTGAATGGCTGCGAGATCGGGCATCTCTTTGCGGCACGGAACGCAGTAAGTCGCCCAGAAGTTTAGAATGACGATCCGGCCTTTTAGCGCCGACAAACTCTGTTCGACGCCTGAGAGATCTTTCAGTGCGATATCAACCTGCTGGCCGATTAACTTTGTCGCCTCACGTTCGGCAAGACTTGTTGCGAGCACCTCGAGAGTGTCGATACGAATGATCTCAACGTCTTTCCTCTTCTGAATCGTGCCCTCGACGGCAACGCGTTTGCCGACGAATTCGAGCCAATTCTTTCCCGGCAGACGAAACTTGCCGGTGCCTAGTTGATACAGCTTGAACTTGTCACCGTCGCGTACGGCGAGCAGTGTTGGATCGCCACCTTCCACGCACGATTTCGCCTTCAAAAGATTCTCCGCCGTGCCGTATTCCACCTTGTTCCGGTCCGCTTCAGCCCAACACTCGGCGCAACAGACGACTTGCCCTTCAAGCTTTGTACGTGTGTCTTGCGCTTGAGCCGGCATTACGAAGAAGACTGAAGAAATTAGGATTGTAAGCAATAGTTTCATTACGATTCTTAATATCCATTAAAGCGTTAACGTTTTCAAGCTAGTCCTCCGCCTGGCCCAAATCTCCTCGCGTTTGCGCGTTATCAATAGTTGATTTTGAAGGCGTGACGAGGTTTATGTTCGAGATATTCAGAAAAAACAGGCAACCGGAGCCGCCACTTCCCAACGTAGATCCGAGGGACCTGCTCTTCGGTGATGCACCTATGTCCGCGTGGCCGGGTTACGTCCTGAACGGACAACGCGAGCCGTGGGCGTCGTTCGTGAAAGCACGAGAACAAGCGAGCGCCGGCAATACGGCTGCCGCTACGAACGTTCTACACCAAATTATTAAAATGCCAAACCTTGAGTCTCGTCACTATCTTCAGGCGTGGCATTTTCTGAAACAGATAGGGCAGCAGCCGTCAGGTAGTGAAGCGAAACGCCTGTATGGAGTTGTCGTCGAGGTCGGCATGGAGAATGGTTTAGACATTCTCGCCGCTTATGTAGATGGCACCGCTCGTTACTTTAATTACACGGGCGCAGCGATCATTTGGGAGCGACCTGACGGTTCGCTGGACGTACCAATCGAAACACTTCTCGTGTTAGGACAACGCGTGGTGAACGAGATTGGCCCTTGGGAGGGTGACAGACCACCCGCGCCTCCGTCAGGGGACGTAAGAATCAATTTGCTTGTGCCTTCCGGGCTTCACTTCGGACAGGGAAAGTTCCAGGAGTTGGTGCGCGACAATATGGGTGGACCACTCATCGCTGCGGCAACGGAATTGATGCAGACCTTAATCGCCACGAGTCAGAACCGGCGTTCCTAAGCGCGTTACCCAGCCGCAGTTAGATCGAAAGACTCCGAACGAATGATGCTAAGTCTTCGGTATGATGAGAAACATGAGGAGCAAAGATTTCTGGTCAATAATCTCCTGCAGGAAGGCAATAAACTCCCTATCACAATCGTCCTGAACTGGGCGGCGAATCTGAAACGGTAGCCGGGAGGGTCATATTTATCACATACGACATATACTGTTTATCCAAAATATATTTTACGATCGAAACACATGGACCCTCGTGTGCTTGCAGCTAAACCCATCCATATGGCATCATAGCTTCCGGTTAATCCTTCTCTCGCGCATCGACGGTGATGCGCCCCGCGCATAAATCGATCAGCGCCGGCGTTTGGAAGTTCGAGAGCAGGCTTGTTTCATACTTCGAAGCCGCTCTTTCAGAGCATCCGAACCTGGTCCTTCGACCGCTACCGTTTCGCCGAAGCCCATCCGATTCGCAGCTTCTTTTCATTCCCAAAAGGGGAAAGGTATTTCTTTATGTCAACAAAACTTTATGTTGGAAACCTCGCTTTCCAAACCACCAGTCATGATCTCGAGCAGTTGTTTGGTACCGCCGGAACGGTTCACTCTGCCAGTGTTGTAGAAGACCGCGACACCGGACGCTCGAGAGGCTTTGCCTTCGTGGAAATGTCCAGCGAGGAAGAAGCAACTTCAGCGATCGCGCAATTCAACGGCAAGGAAATCGGTGGTCGCTTCCTGAAAGTCAATGAAGCCAAACCGCAGGAAAACCGCGGCGGCAATGGTGGCGGGCGCCGCTACTAATCTCGCTGGTAACAGTCAGATGGTGGGTCTCCGTAATGTCGTATCACGGAGATCCTGTCTGCTATTTGGTAAAGAGGATCATTGAACTTAGACCAAGGTAGCGAACCGATGCCCCTGAGGCAGATCAATCGGGCCGAAGCGAATTGGGGGATGGGATTTTTCCTGCTAAGCGCCCATCTTACCGCTGTGGCGGCTCTTTTTTTCTGGAGCTGGTCCGCCGTAATCACCGCAGTTGTTTTTTACTGGATCGCTGGCAGTCTGGGTATCGGCATGGGCTATCACCGGTTACTGACACACCGCGGTTACAAGGTGCCAAAAGTCGTCGAATACTTTCTTGTAACTTGCGGCACGACGTCTCTGGAAGGTGGTCCAATTGAATGGGTTACGACGCACCGCATACATCATGCGCACACAGATCGCGAGGGTGATCCACACACACCACGTGATGGTGGATGGTGGGCGCATGTTGGCTGGATATTGTGGGGCACGGCACAAAATCACTCTGAGGCCACCATTGCTCGCTACGTACCCGATTTAATGAACGATCGCTACTATCGCTGGCTTAGTCGCTTTTACTACATTCCTCTTTTGGTGGTAGGAGTGGTGCTTCTAATCGTTGGCGGATGGGGTGTGTTGCTGTGGGGAGTTTCTCTCCGGCTGACGCTGGCGCTGCATGCCACCTGGCTCGTCAATTCGGCTACGCATCTTTGGGGGAGAAGAAGATTCGAAACCGCTGATGATTCGCGCAATAGTTGGTGGGTTGCGCTGCTGACATTCGGTGAAGGATGGCACAACAACCATCATGCTCATCCAACCTCGGCGCGACACGGACTGCGTTGGTACGAGATTGATTTGAACTGGTTAGGTATAAGGGCTTTGCAGTTTTTAGGATTGGCTCATGGCATAAAGCGCATTCGCTTCAATCGCGTCTCTTCTGCCTGGCAACCGATCACCGCGCGGGTTAAGTCGGAAGGTTCTTAAGCATCAAATGGAAAGGGAGAAATCATGGACGAGAAAGTAGCTCACAAAGTAGGAGATCGTGTCGACCAGATGTGCCTCACGTGTAATGAGGAGCGAGGTCACCTCGTGGTTTCGATCAGCAAGTTAGGAAGGATCACGCGCGTCGGTTGTCCGATGTGCGACTCACGAGTTATCTATCGCGCCGGCACAACGCGTCGTGCGTCCGCCCATCCAGGCGCGCCGTATGATCGGACTCGAACGTATCGCAAGGGACAAACTCTGACGCATCCCACGTTTGGTGAAGGTGAGGTAACGGCGGTCATAGAGCCACAGAAAATGGACGTGTTGTTCGCGGATCGCATGCGCCGGCTCATTCACGCGCATTAGCGTCGTCCTAAAAGAAGAAAGAGAACCGCAATAGCCAGAAGAATTGAATGGTGCCCGGCCAGATAAGCTATCCGCGTCCGCTGCTGTAAATCTCCCGCCACCACTGCTCACCGTAACTTTGATCACAGATGCCTAAGTACAGTGCGTATGTGTGTTGTCGCACGGACGCCCATGGCCTCCAACCTGTAAGATCCATTAACACCTAAACCTTTAACTTTCTTACCGATGAGGTGTGGATACAGGTATGGACATAAAAGTAGTGGATTTTAGAGCTGTTAAAAAAAACCGGCTGATTCTGGTAGTGGAAGATGTTTACGAAACGCGTGCAGGCATCGACACTTTACTGAAAACCACCGGCTATCGCGTAGTTTCGGCAGGCGCTGAACTAGAAGTACTAAACACCACACGGCCGGAGCGACCCGACCTGATACTAGTAAGCGGGGCGGCGTTACCAAACAACGTTCTCGTCACGGTTGGTCGCTTACGAAAGGGGGCCGCCGTCGGTGATGAGGTTCCAGTTGTAGTCTTTTGCGCTCAAGACATCCCAGAAGGTGAAGAAGTCGCAATCGGTGGAAATGTATACCTAACAAACCCAGATAACTTCAATCAATTGAGAAACCTCTTGGCCCGGCTTCTGTCAGAGGTCTCGCAGGGTGGCATGATCGACGAAGAGATCCTGGAGGATTAATGTCAAGCAACAATAGTAGAGCGCCTTTGGTGATCAGGTTCATGGACACTAAACCGCGAATGCTGATGGAAATCACTAATACGACCGCGCAAACGCTGCGGTCCGTTGAGATTCTGACAGTATTTTTGACGAACGAAGAAGGTCCCGCTGGTCCGTCCCGAGCGCATATTAGGTTTGATACGATCAATTCGGTTCGACCAAACGAAAAAGCTGTTGTTTCTCATCGGACCTGGATCAATGGCATGCCGGCAAGTGATGCGCAGGATCAAATCAGGCGGCTTGAGGTCGTAGTGGGCGCGGTTAAGCCCTACGTCCTGGATATTTCATGGGAAGATCTGGAGGGAAAGACCCAGTTTCAAAGAATTCCAGTTGGGCATTAGTCAGGAAGCAATTCATGTTATGGCAGCAATTTGGATATGTGGTCTAACGCACGGACAGCCGTGTTTGGTTACTCCATTCTGTATTCAGGGTTCGAAACAAATGTGGATATGAGGAGAGTACGATTATGTTGTGGGCAATTCTTATTGTTTTGTTACTGCTTTGGTTGGTGGGGTTTTATGGCGGCTATGTCACTACCAGCCTGATTCACCTATTGTTGGTAGCTGCGGTGGTGGTTCTTGCACTTAATCTCCTGAGGCAGTATCGAAACCCGGCATAAGCGCAACAGAGAAGCTACGATGTCGCACCTACCTGCACGATTCAGTTAGAAATCACCAACAGCGCTCGGGAGTAGGAACAAGTTAATGGCAAAGCAAATAACACTTGGCGAACAATCTCGCGCTGCAATTTTGCGCGGTGTGAATAAACTCGCGAACACCGTAAAGATCACACTTGGTCCAAAAGGCCGCAACGTCGTTCTGGGCAAGAAATTTGGCAGTCCAGTGATCACGAAAGACGGCGTCACTGTGGCGAAGGAGATCGAACTCGAAGATGCAATGGAGAATTTGGGCGCGCAGATGGTCCGGGAAGTAGCGTCGAAGACCAGCGATGTTGCCGGCGACGGCACGACCACCGCGACCGTGTTGGCCCAGGCGATTTTCCGCGAAGGCGTAAAGACGGTGGCAGCGGGTGCAAACCCAATGGCTCTGAAACGCGGTATCGATAAAGCCGTCGAGCGTGCGACTCGGGAGATCAGGAAAACAGCGAAGCCGGTGACAGAAGACATGATTGCCCAGGTAGGTGCGATCTCCGCAAATGGTGATGAAACCATCGGAAAGTTAATCGCCGAAGCAATGCAGAAGGTTGGTAAAGATGGTGTTATCACAGTAGAAGAATCAAAGACGATCGAGACCGGTTTGGAGGTGGTCGAAGGGATGCAGATTGATCGCGGCTACCTCTCGCCTTACTTCGTCACCAATGCTGAAACCATGGAAGCCGTACTTGAAAATCCAGTTATTCTCCTCAGTGACAAGAAGATTTCTTCGATGAGAGATATGCTGCCCATACTCGAAGAAGTTGCGAAGTTGGCAAGACCGATCTTGATTATCGCGGAAGATATAGAAGGAGAAGCACTGGCAACGCTTGTAGTAAATAAATTGCGCGGCACGCTTGGCGTCGCAGCGGTCAAAGCCCCGGGTTTTGGTGATCGTCGCAAGGCCATGCTCGAAGACATTGCGATCCTAACGGGCGCAAAGGTAATTACCGACGATCTCGGTATCAAGCTGGAAAATGTGATGCTCGAGGAGTTGGGTAGCGCCAGAAGAGTGACGATTGAGAAGGAGACTACGACGATCATCGACGGCGGCGGAGACACCGGATCACTGCATGCTCGTGTGAACACGCTCAAAGCTCAAATCGAAGACTCTGACTCCGACTATGACCGCGAGAAGCTGCAAGAGCGGCTGGCAAAACTTGTGGGCGGCGTCGCGATCATTCGCGTCGGAGCGGCTACTGAAACGGAACTCAAGGAGAAGAAAGCGCGTGTTGAAGACGCAATGCATGCAACTCGCGCGGCGGTTGAAGAAGGTATCGTTCCGGGTGGAGGTGTCGTCCTGATCCGAGCTGCGAAGGTGTTGGACAAATTCAAACTCTTCAATGAGAACGAACTGGTGGGCGACCCGGACGAGCAAATTGGCGTCAACATCGTGAAGCGCGCGCTTGAAGAGCCTCTGCGCCAGATCGTTGCTAATGCGGGCAAAGAAGGCGCCGTGATCGTCGAGAGAGTTCGCTCCGAAAAGAACCCGAACATCGGCTATAACGTCGTCACGGAGGAGTTTGAAGATCTTGTAGCAGCCGGTGTTATTGATCCCGCCAAGGTAACGCGCAGCGCCCTCCAGAACGCCGCGTCGATCGCAGGTTTGATGTTGACAACGGAGGCTTTAATTTCTGAGTTTCAGGAAGATAACAAACCTGGCGTAGTGTCTGGCGGCAAGGGCATGTAGACACGAACGCTATCGTCGCCTTAAAAGAAAAAATAGAACCGCGATAACCAGAAGAATTCCAATCGTGCCTGGCCAGATAAACCATCCGCGTCCGCTGCTATAACCTCCCACTACCACACAACCCGACGAGAAGAAAAGAAGTAATGTGATGATGCCAACCTGTTTCATTGCGACCCCTTAGTTATTTTCGCGCGCTTCAATTTGGTCGATCAGTCTTTCCGGCTGCGTCTCCTCGCTTAGTGCCTTTAATTGAGGATCCTGAGACAAGTCAGCACCCACTTTTGCGGCGATGGCGTGCAGCATGATGATCATCTTCGTGTTTTCCTGTTCGCTCAACAGGTTTAGTTGAAGGTCCAGGTGGCTGCGTCTTTCGCTAATGCGTTTGTCGAGATTCTGACTGATGAGAATAAAAGTCGAGAGAAAAATTGCTTCCAGTGAAACCATAAGCGTCAGGAGAGTAAAAGGGAAAGGATCGACATGCGGTATGCCCGGAATTGAATTAAAGACCAGCCAACTGCCGAACCAGATAACATTCACCCACACAAACGTCATGCTGCCGCAGAAGCTCGAGATCTTGTCGGCCAGACGATCTGTGTGCGTCCTTTGTTCTCTGGCTGCTTCTTCGAGACGCGTTACGGTTTCGACATTCTGCTCCGTCAACTGTTCCGCAGAACGCATAGCTGGCCCAGCTCCGTTTGGAGTTTCGCGTGCATTAACCGGTAGTGGTTCTTTCTTCATAGACCTTCAGCAAACGTATTGTTTGTGGCGTAACCCCCTTGTTGAGCCGCACTCAAATGAGTCAGTTTCGGCACCGATTTGCCGTCATAACGTGACGTTGCAAGTTCAATGCCTGATGTTCTGCTGATCCCGCCGCCTCAGGAGAAAAAGCAAAACCTGGTGAGGGTCACCTACATTATCAAGTGGATAGTGGACCGGTAATCGCGACAACGACCACGAAGCTCAGTTTCCACGGCCTAACTCCGGGAGCTCACAAGATCGTCGTCATGTTGGCAGGGAACGATCATAATTCACTTGGTCCACAACAGACGTTGGATGTCACTATTCCTTAAGCCATAACTTTTGGAATAAAGAGTTGAGTCCCGACTTTTCGTGAGCTGCAACAACAGGTCTTCTTTCGCCGACTTGGACCGCGATCTGACTGTTGTCTACTGCTGTTTCGTGATATACCCGATGACAGACAATTCAGATGACAATAAAACTCTTAATGCTAATCACATTGACGCTATTCGTGGCGCCGCATTGGACCGTGCAGACGAGTGGGGTCAATGTGCGGTTGCGTGGTGTGAGCGCGGTGAGTGAGAGTGTGGCGTGGGCCAGTGGCGCGGGATCGACGGTGTTGCGGACGGGTGATGGCGGAACGACGTGGCAGAAGCTCACGGTGACCGGTGAGACGTTGGATTTCCGAGACGTCGATGCCATTGATGCTCAAACAGCGTACGTCCTTGCGATCGGGAAAGGTCCGGCGTCGAGGATTTACAAAACTATCGACGCTGGAAAAACCTGGACACCCCAGTTCAAAAACGAAGATCCGAAAGCGTTCCTCGACGCGATGTCGTTCTGGGACGCGAACAACGGCATCGTCTTCGGAGACTCAGTCGATGGTCAGCTGTACATATTGACGACTAACGATGGCGGACGTGTTTGGTCGCGCGCAGAAACCAAAAACCTCCCACCAGCTCTCGAAAACGAAGGCGCATTTGCCGCGAGCGGTACGAACATCGCCGTGTTTGGAAAATCACACGCATGGATCGGCACCGGCGCAGCTTCCAAAGCTCGCGTGCTGCACACTTCGGATCGCGGACGCACCTGGCGAGTTGCTGATACTCCTCTGGCGTCCGGACCATTTTCGGGAATCTTTTCAATCGCCTTTCGCGATGCAAAGCATGGCGTGATCGCAGGTGGTGATTATCGTAAGGAGCAGGAAGCCGTAGACAATCTTGCCATTACAAACGACGGCGGGATCACCTGGACGCTCGCAAAGGGCTTGTCGGGTTTTAGATCCGCGGTGGCATACGTTCCCAATACGAAATCGCTCGTTGCGATTGGTCCATCGGGTGGCGATTACTCGACGGACGACGGACGAACGTGGAAACCGATCGATGGTCGCGGCTTCGACACGTTCAGCTTCGTTCCTCGTAAGTCGATAGGCTGGGGAGCCGGCGCGAATGGCGCTATTGGCCGTCTAGAGTTCCGCATTCGCTGACAAAATGAAAACGCCAGGGTCCCTCCCTGCCGTAAGCTCACACTATCAAGCAGGTCGAAACGTTTATACTGTCCCGGCTCCGTTGGACTAGAGCTGTGTTAGGCAAGTTTTTCGAACAAAGCCCAATTGAATAAGCCACCGATCCACGAGAAGCAAATCGCATGATTGAAAAAGGCTTATTCCGCAGTTGGCGATAGGAAGGAAAGAATCTGTGTCCTACAAGGCATTTATCTCATACAGCCACGCAGTGGACAGTCAACTCGCACCCCGATTGCAATCCGCTTTTACAAAGATTTGCCAAGCCTTTTTATCGTTTTCGGCATATTCGAGTTTTTCGCGACGAA
>DASRPN010000199.1:0-41525 GCA_035646355.1 Pyrinomonadaceae bacterium
CTCCGTGCCGCTGGTGTTTACGCTGGCAAGCATCGCGGGTCTGAACGGTAACGCGAGTGCGGCGTTTCGAATCGTATTCAACGGGGCTTCGTCAGCGACGGGCACGAACCGCATCGACAACTTCGTCGTCGAAGGTTCGCCCTCAGGAGTTCCGGAGCCAGCGACGGTAGTTCTGTTGGTGAGTGGATTGAGTGGTCTTTACGGACTGCGAAAAAGAAGGAGATTCACGGATCTAAGAGATAGAAAGTGATTGGGGGCGACTAATTCCAGTCGCCCACCAACACAAACGGCGCCCAGAAAAACGGAGCGCTGTATTTCTTGTCTGAGATCATGGCTAACTGCGCGCCGCGTAGCGCGCTGGAGGCGGTGGTAGTCTCGCCGGCCGTCAGTAACCGTTTGTAAAAGTCGGTCATCAGGTCGGCGGTGGATTTATCTGCCACCGACCAGAGACTGACGCCGACAGTCGGCGCGCCGGCATACATAAACGCTCGCGTCAGTCCCATAACGCCTTCGCCGCGTTTCTCTTTGCCGAGACCTGTTTCGCAAGCAGAGAGCATCACGAGCGGCGAACCGAGACGAAGGTTGAAAACTTCGTCCGTGCGGACAAAGCCGTCGTGTGTCTTGTTGCCGACGAGTGAAAGGACTACGCCGGTGAACTGTGGACGCTCGGCGTTCAATAGTCCGTGTGTGGCGACGTGGATGACGCGGTACTTGCTAACGTCTCGCGTGACGACGTTCTCTTCATTTGCGTCGAGATCGAGCCACACGTCGGCTTGACCGCCCGAGGCTTTTGCGAGCTTCGAGATCTGATCGGCTTCGAGGCGCGTTCCGTTCAAACGGGCGAGCGGCAGTCCTTCCATCGCTGCGCCTGGCGCGGCTGGCGTTGTCGTGCCTGCAACGTCGCTGAGCGACGCTTGAATGCCGAGACCACGGATCTCCGCATCATTAGCGGCCGGAGCTGTCCCTTTCTTGGCGCGCGCGTCGTTTGAATTGAAGACGGGGTCGGCGATGATCAGCATCGCGCGGCTGGTTGATTTCGTGCGTTGCTGTTTGATGGCGCCGACAACGGATGCTGACGGTGCGTAGATGACTTCATTCGTCTTAACCAAATAACCAAGCGATGAGAAATCACCGGCGTCGCCAGTCTTGAGCAACACTTCAAACGGAATGTAGTTGAGAGCGCCGTCGGCAACGACCATGAGGCGTTTCTCTCCGACCATCGGAGCCGCCGGTTCCAACACGGCTTTGTAAAGCGCGTTGGAAGCAGCGATAAACGGGGCGGCATCTTCGGGAGCCGATGAAGCGACTCCCAGTCCGCGGTTCGCCTCGACAACATCGATGCCGACGATCCGGCGTTGCAGTTTTGCCGGAATTAATTGTGCGCGCAGATCAGTCGCGAGCTTGTCGATGTTTGCGCGTGCGGGAAGTTTGAACAGACTCACCGCACTTTTATTCACGGCAAACAGGTACGAGTCATCGGCCTGCAACGCGTACTCGACCAATACTGTTTGATCGTCGAGCACCTTCTGCTGCACCTCCGCAAGCGTCAACGGCTTGTTAGCCGTGAGCATGGCATAGCGCGGGCTCGCCGTCCGGATCTGGTTTTCGATCTCTTCGTACTCGGCTTGGAGCTTTTCGAGTTCATCATCGAGCTCCGCGGGTTTCTTTTTCATCTCCTCCGTGGAAATGTTTACACCGGTAAGAATGTCGGCGATGTCTTGCTGGCGGTCAAAATTATCCTGCTTGCGTTTCAACAACTCAGCCGGAACACCTTCCGTGATGGCCGCGTTCGTTTCACTCAACATGTCCAGCAGCGAACGAGCGCGCGATTGTTCGTTGACCTTAAACGACTCGCCGGCGTACTCCAGCGATTTCCCACTCAGCGGCGCGCCCGCGGACGGGTTCTCGAGCAACGCCATCGCGGCATAAGCACTCGCTGCTTCGTCGAACACGTCTTTGATTGAAGCGAGGAACGTGGTGCGCGATTCGTCCGCGCGCAAACTTCCCTGTCTCAACGTCTCGATCGTCGCGAGTGATTCTCGATAGTTGGCCACCGCCTGTTCACGCAGCGTCATCGACTTCTTAGCGTCTTTCTCCTGCGCAGCCTGGAGCCACAGACTTCGTCCGAGACCACGTTGTGCGGGCCATATCAGATCCAAACGTTTGTCGTCCGTCGCACCTTTCTTGGCCTCGTTGTAATACTTGGTCGCGTCTTTATATTTGCCTTGTCGCAACGCAACGTCTCCGAGACTCGTGCGCGACGCGGCGCGGAAACGTCTAACCTGACCCAGCTTGGCCACTCCGGCGAGACTGCTGCCGGCGGCTTCGAGCGCAAGTTCGAAATGCTTCTTTGCCCCGTCAAGATCATTACTCTCATAAGCCAGGCGGCCCATGCCGAGTTGATAACTCGAATAGACGATCGAATTGCGATACTCGTCGAGCTCCTTCTTCGCTTCGAGCGCCATCGTCACCGCACTGGTGGGCGCGGCAACACTTACTCTTCCGGTTGCAATTCCGCCTGTGATCGCACTGAGTCCGCCAAACCTGCGGCCCACCTTCGACGCGGCGCCTTCAGGTTTCTTCACGACCATGCGACTGTATGCGGCTCTTGAGTCAGCGATCCGTGCGACACGGAAGTTCACTTCACCGATCTTCGCGAGCATCAGATTCGCGTTGAACTTGTCGTCGCCCAAGCCCGTCATCGCCTCAGCCGCTGCTTTTGCCGGATCAAACGCTAGGAAACCATCGAGCGCTTTCTGATAGTTGTCGAGCGCGATCTGGTACTGCCCCTGACGCATATAAAGATCGCCCAGCTCGTTGTGCGTCGCGGCGATACCACTGTTGTTCTTCGCCGACGTGTAAAGATTGAGAGCCGTGCGGAGCTGGATCAACGCCTGATCGGCGCGCCCGCGTTTCAGCAATCGCTTTCCTTCGCGCAACGCGGCGCCGGCTTGATCTGTTTGTTGCAAAACCGGCGTGTTTGCCTGCGCGGGTTGCCTGAGCGGCGCACACAACATGCCGACACACAAAAGCAAAGCAAAAAATTTCGTAAAACTCATCTAAATCCCTCCGGGTAACAGCTACTACTTATGAATGAGTTCAAGCGTCGCAACCAGCGTCGGTTTGCGCGACGATGCCATCATGATTAACGAAGGTTGCGGGTCGTCCTTCGCGAGTCCAAGACCGCGAGTAGACGCGTCCTTCTCGGCGGTCGTCTGTGCGCCGCCGAAGCGGTCATTACGATCGGTTTTAAGCGTCTCCGTCATCTGCGCCGCAACGAGATCCCAAACTCCAGTCGCCACCGGCCATGGACATTTGCCGTTGCGACAGAACGCGAGCAAGTCGTCTTCGATCGGAACGTCCTTCAACGGCTCGCGAGTGAAGACGAAGATTACTTTCTCGGTACCGGTGTTTTCATCAAACGCAAACCAGCGCAACCGTTCCTCAGCAGCGTCGGGAGCGGGAATTTCAAACGGCACGTGCGCTTGAATGTAGTTGCCGCCTTCGTCGAGCTCCGCGTTGGGATAAATCATTACCGGCGCTCCATCGTCGGTTCGGTTGAAGATGTAGAGATAGCCGTCGCTGTTTGTCTCCAGCAGGATGCGCACCCGATCGCCTTTTTGAAATACGCGGCCGGGATCGACGCGCACTGCGAGTCCGTTTGAGTCACGAGAGAACAACGTCAGACCGATACCGAGACGCGGAACATTGACTGGTTTCGAATCACCGGTCTTCACCGTCGTACCGGTTGTTTCTTTCGATCCTGTGGAGGCGGTTGCGCCGTCGGTCGTCTTTTCGACAGGAGTCTTCGCAGACGTGGTGGTTGCCTTGGGTCGTTTTCTACTCGGTCTGGTAGAGCTCGTGTTCGCCTTCTTCTCCTTCGGCCGCGAAGTCAGAAACGCGCCGCGCACGTCTTCACCATCCTGCGGCGGCACAGCGACCGCCAAGGCCGCGCACATGAAAACTAAACCGAAAAGAATCGCACTCAATCGCATCACGAAGTCTCCTTCTCCACGAGCCCACCCGGGGGCCTAGTTGTGCTGAATACGGATGTCAAAGACGATCGGATTGCCGGTCTGGTCAGGCGGCACCTTGACGCGCACGGACGGTGCGCCCTCGGTCGAATCGTCATGTTCGGTAAGCGGCGGTTTTTCCGTGTATTTGGCGGCAAAGGCTTTCAATTCGGCCTGCTGCGTGGCGGATAATGGCTCGCCGTTGACAGGTGCGGTCAGGAACGACGGCGTGGTCAATAGGGTTTTCGAAAAGATCACAGTGAAAACTTCTGTACCGGGATTCTTATCCAGCGTTAGATCGTTGCCTTCGCCTTTAGGAAAACTGAAATCACGTCCCTGTACCACCTTATTGCTCGTGACGCCGGAATCCGGAGATGGCTTCGTTGTTAAAAACGCCGTAGGCTGATTACGAACCGGTCCCGGTCCGAATATATAGAGATACCCTTCTTCAGTGAAAACAAAGTGAAACTTCAACGCCGTCCCCGAAGCGATGGGAACGAGTGCGGCAACTCGCGCAGGTTTCTTACCGGGGGCTGTCGGGGCAAGTTCAATCCAGTAACTGGTTAGCTCGCGCGGCGGAGCGGGGGGTGGGTTTGGATCGGTTGCCGGTCCGGTCGTCGCAACCGTGTTTGATTTCGATTTGTTCCAGATCAGGAATCCCGCGACGCCACCTCCGAGGAGAAGCACGACTAAAACAGCCGCAACGATAAACAATCCCGCCTTGCTCTTCGACGGCGCCGCGGGAGCAACTTGCGGAATTTCCCCCGTACCCTTCCGCATCTGCGGAACCGTCGCTACCGACGGAAGCGGGGCGGATTCAGCTACAGTAGCGGCCGGCATACTCGGTGGCCGTTTAGGCGCAGGAACCGGTGGCGGTGGAGCGGGTTCGAAAACAGTGGCTGCGTTCGTCGCCGCAGGACGATCGGCTTGCACGGATGTTGGCGACGCGCCTTCCATTGTGATCATCGTCGGCGCGTTGACGTCCGATTGCGTTCCCGAGTCGCCCCGGCTGATCGCCACTGTCTCCATTAGCGCCGGAGTCTGGCCGCTCTGGGGCGCGGGTGCGGAGTCCAACGCCGTGCGCAACTCGCTGGCAAGCATTCCCGCCGTCGCCTGTCTGTCGGCGCGGTCTTTTGCGGTCGCGCGTTCGATAGCATCGCTGAAAGCACGCGGAACTTCCGGTGCAACTTCACGCAACGGCTTCGGTGTCGTCGCGACGTGTTCGCGTCGCAGTTCATGCAACGTATTTCCGGAAAAACAGCGACGCCCGAGAATCATCTCGTAAAACACCAGGCCGAGACTGTAAATATCAGCGCGCCCGTCGATCTCGACGTTCCCATCGCGCGGGATCTCGCCCCACTGTTCGGGCGACATATAATAAGGAGTGCCAAGCACCTGCCCGGCCATCGTCAGCGCGGTGTTCCCACTGTTTTCATCGCCGGCAATTTCGCGCAACTTCGCGATGCCCAGGTCGAGCAGTTTGACTGCGGGCGGACCGTTCTCCGCCTTCCCGATCATGATGTTTTCGGGTTTGAGGTCACGATGCACGACGCCCATCGAATGCGCGGTATCGAGCACGCTCATGATCGGTGTGAGCACTTCAAACGCCTCGGCGGCTGAAAACCGTCCACGCGTTTTGATGGCGTGGTCGAGAGTATGTCCTTCAACATACTCCATCACCATGTAGATCGTGCCGTCGGCAGCAGTGCGAAGATCGTAAACCGTGACCGCATTCGCGTGACGAAAGCGGCGGGCCGCTTGCCCTTCGCGCCTGAATCTTCGCAGCCATTCCGCGTTGTTCCGGACCTCAGGCGGGAGAACCTTGATCGCGACGCGGTCGCCAAGCAGGATGTGCCGGGCACGGTAAACTGCACCCATACCGCCTTTACCCAACAGCGCTTCCATCTGGTATTGCCCGTCGAGGACGGTATTGACGATCGACGCCGGATCGGCCTCCAGGACCTCTCCGTCTAAGGCACAGAAGCTCACGCTGTCTTCGTATTTTGTGTTGCAGGCGGTGCAGTATTTCATTCGGGACTTAGCAGCTTACAAACGGGCCTGTAGTCTATCACGCGTAAATCTTGCGGGTATACTCTTCGACCATCCGATTACTGTTGAACTGAGGCGCTAGCGTTTGAATGGCACGTCTCATCATTGCGATCCACTGGCGCGGCAAAGCCTGCTCGCGATTGTAGTATAGCGGCACGACCTCCTGCTCCAAGACCCGATAAAGCGACTCCGCGTCAGCCGCGTCAATTTGATCAACTTCGCCCTCCATCCCATTCCCAATAGCAAACCCATTCGTCCTATCGTAACCCTCCATCCACCAACCATCGAGAATTGAAAGGTTCAATCCACCATTGATCGCAACCTTTTCACCGCTCGTACCCGACGCCTCCTGCGGACGCCGCGGCACGTTCAACCACACGTCAACGGATTGGACCAACTGGCGGGCGATCTCCTGATCGTAGTCTTCGAGAAACACTGCGCGACGGCTGACTGCCGGATCGTATTTCCATTGGGCCAACTGTTGCAGCACTTTTTTCGAACCTTCGTCCTGCGGGTGGGCTTTGCCGGCGAATATGAATTGGACCGGCCGTTCTTCATTACTCATCAGTCGCAACAACCGTTGCCTGTCCGTTAACAACAACGCCCACCGCTTATAACCCGCAACACGGCGCGCAAACCCGATTGTCAGCGCCGATGGATTCAACATAGTTTGCGGCGCACGGGTTTGAACAAAGGCGACCAAACGCTCTTTTAACTGCGAATGAACAAACCAGAGGTCTTCATCAGTGATCCGCGCCACCGCATCACTCCACGCACCTTGGTCCAAGAGCTTTGCGTCCCAATCCTCGCCCATGTACTTCTCGAACACCCAACGCAGCAACGGCGAGATCCAAGTCGGCACATGAACGCCGTTGGTTATGTGCGTAATCGGAACGTCAGACACAGTTTTTCCCGGAAACAACTTTTGCCACAACGCGCGCGAAACTTCGCCGTGCTTGCGGCTGACTCCGTTCGTCGACCGGCACATACGAATCGCAAGCGGCGTCAATCCGTATCGCTCCGTTTTGTTGGTGGGATCGACGCGTCCCAGCGCGAGGAACTCCTCCTCGGTGAGCCCCAGATCACGTGCGTACGAAGCCCCAAACGCGCGCGTTACGAGCGCCGCATCAAATTCGTCATTTCCAGCCGCGACCGGCGTGTGCGTCGTGAAAACACATTTCTGACGAACAACGTCCACCGCTTCGGACCAACCGCGTCGTTCAGATTGGATAACTTCGCGCGCCAACTCCAACGTCAAAAACGCGGAGTGACCTTCATTCAGATGAAACACATGCGGAGTGACGCCAAGCTTTCGCAACAGACGAACGCCGCCGATACCGAGCAACATCTCCTGAACTATGCGAGTCTCGCGATCGCCACCATAGAGGTGCCCTGTCACCCAACGATCCGTCTCAACATTCTCCGGAATGTTTGTGTCCAGCAGATAAAGCGTGACTCTACCAACGGCTGCGCGCCACACCTGGGCCAACACGTTCCGCTCGCGAATCAACACCTCGATCCGCAGCGGCTTATCGTCGTCACTCTTCACTAACGTGAGTGGTAGATCGTTCGGGTGTGTCTCGCCGTAGTGTTCTTCCTGCCAGCCATCGTTGCGAAGCCGTTGGTGAAAGTAGCCGTAACGGTAAAGCAAACCAACAGCGACGAGCGGCAGGTTGAGATCGCTTGCCGACTTCAAGTGATCGCCGGCCAGGATACCGAGGCCACCGGAGTAAAGTGGCAACGAATTGTGTATACCAAACTCGGCGCAAAAGTAAGCGACTGGATGCTCGGGTGTGATCGCGGGTGTCGAAACTGGCGCCGCGCGCATGTAAGTGTCGAAACGTTGAGCGAGGCGTTGCACGCGTTCCAGGTAAACTGGGTCGCTGGATATTTCGGCTAATCGATAGGGGGAAACCCTAGCCAACAGTTCTCGTGGATTGTGTTCGTATTCTTCCCAAAGCTCTGGATCGAGATCGCGAAAAACGGCAGCGCCATCCGGCGCCCAGCTCCACCAATAATTCCAGGCTAAAGATTCAAGCGGCAAAAGTGACATTCGTGATTATTAGGTTTGCGTGGGTTGTTGAAAACAAAACGAGAGAGTCTACTCGAATTTCTGGTACTCCAGAAACACCCGCGCGTCGCGGGGTTGAAAAAAGACGAGCCGCACTTCCTGTATCTGGTTGTCGGCGCTGAGGAAATCCTTGATTGACCGGGACGCGATCGCAGCAGCTTCCGGCTTGGGATATCCGTACGCGCCCGTGGAGATTGAGGGAAAAGCGATGGACGAAATTGCGTACTCGCGCCCGAGCCGCAAAGAGTTTTGATAACACGCGGCGAGCAGTTCCGCTTCACGCCCAGGGTTGCGACCATAGATGGGCCCGACGGTGTGAATAACGTACTGCGCGACGAGATTTCCGCCGGTGGTGATCACGGCTTCGCCGGTTGGCAAACCGTTGGGATGGGTGGTTTCGCGAATCTGTTTGCACTCGGCGAGGATCTGTGGACCACCGGTTCTGTGAATCGCGCCATCCACGCCACCGCCGCCGAGCAACGTCGAGTTGGCAGCGTTTACGATCGCGGTTACGTCGTGAGTGGTAATGTCGCCGGTGAGAATCCGAACGCGATCGCCAAGGAACGTCGGAAACGACTCAATCATTACAACTACGCTTCCTCACGTGGCTCGGTCGTGATCTCGTCGAACATATCCTGACGCCGCAACGCTTCGGCGACACCTTTGGCTGTGTGTTCGGTCAGTGGATGGTCAGGATCGGTGCTGGCAATCTCAAAGACGCGATCGTCGATCATGACGATGCCGAGTTGTCCGAGTGTCACGCCCGGCGTGATCAGAATCTCGTCCATGTTGTGAATGCGGAAACGGCCGGTTTGCTCAACCCAGTCTTCGATGAACGGGTCGCGCAGAGCATGCTCAGCCTCAGATTCGGAAAGATAGGCGCCTTCGACGATGAGACAGTATTCGCGCACTGCTGTTTGGGCTTTTATAGTGTGGGCCGACCGCCGATAACTCTACCACCGTACCTCTTCACCGCCAAGCAAAAGATTAAATCCGTGCCGTCGTTAAACGAACACGGATTCAATGGGGGAATGAACTAAGTTTTAGCGCGCTCGAGCGTACTGACGGTTCAACTGCTCGCGCAGTCGATCGAAGTACGAATCGAACGTGACGAACCCTGTGGTGCCCTGGAAGAACGCTCGGCCACCAGTCTCGTTACTGATCCTGTTAAGCGAACTCTGTCCGTAGCTCGCGGCCAAACGGCTGCGGCTCGTCAAACCAACTGACGGCGCGTAGAAGCTGAACACTGCGACGCGGAGCTCGTTCGCTTTCTCAATCGCGCGATGGATGTCGAGCGTGTTTCCCGCCGCGGTTGAATCGAACCCTCGCGACGTATCCAGACCATCAGAGATTAGTAATATGGCGTTCGCGTTGGTCGATCCTTCGTTCTTGAACTTCTTCAACGCTTCGATCACTTCAACGTACGGATTGTACGGCGAAGCAGTCGTGCTGCCGATTGGTACGCGCAACGATCGCGCGGCCTTATCAAGGTCGGTCGTAAAAGATTGCCTGACCTGAAGTGAACCCGAAGTTATGTAACCAACCATAACTTGCGATCCCTTCGGCAGTGAACGAATGAACTCGCGTGTTACACCTAGCTCGCTGCCCACTTGCGGCACCAAATCGTCCTGGATCAGGATTGCGAGATTCAGCGGCTCGATTGTTTGTAAAGCTTCACTATCACTATTTGATTTGGCAGAAGCTACTCCCAGCGTCGCAATCGCAATCACGAGCGCCACCACCAACGACAAAAACTTCCGGTTATACATAACTTTCCTTTACTCCTATTCCGACAGTTTCAGATGCGATTTGCGGGCCAAAAGATGGCTGAACACCCCACGAACATCGATTTGCAACCGAATAACAGTCAACTTGATTTGCTTGTGTCGGTTGGTTAAATTACTGGCCTAAATTCACGGAATAATTCACGGAAAACATCGCCAAAATTCCCATGCCTGAAAGGAATCAAACGTTATGAAAGTCTATCCGACTGAAGCCATTCGCAACCTTGCTGTCATTGGACATGGCGACGCAGGGAAGACGCAGTTGGTAAGTTCGCTTCTCTACGTCGCCGGAGCCACACCGCGCTGGGGTAAGGTGGATGAAGGCACCACAGTCACGGATTATGAAGAAGATTCCATCGCTCGTAAGATCACACTCAATACTTCACTCGCACATCTCGAACATCGCGAATCAAAACTTAATTTTATCGACACGCCTGGTTACGCGGCCTTCGTTTCACATGCGCGACCTGCACTGCGCGTTGCAGATTGCGCGATCGTCGTAGTCGACGGCGTCAAGGGTGTGGAAGTGCAAACAGAAAAGACGTGGGCCTATGCAAACGAGTTCATGGTTCCGCGCGTCATGGTGATCACCAAGCTCGATAAAGAACATGCGGACTTCGGCTCCGCACTCCAGACCGCGCAAAATACTTTCAGCAGAGCAATCATTCCTTTTACGTTACCTATCGGGAAGGAGAAAGATTTTCGCGGCGTCGTCGATGTGGTCCATATGAAAGCCTACGAGTTGGGCGCGGACGGGCAAGCGAAAGAGATCGATATTCCAAGCGAAGGACGCGACATCGTTGACAAGACGCGCGAGCGGCTCGTCGAACTGGTTGCCGAGTCGAACGATCAGCTGATGGAGAAGTATTTCGAAAACGGCACGCTCGACGAAGAAGACATTCTCCCGAACATCAACAACGCGATCGCGCAGAGCAAACTCTGTCCGGTGTTTGCTGTTTCGAGCATCACTCAGGTTGGACTCCGCGCGTTGCTGAATGGCCTCGTCGATTACGCTCCGGACCCGGCGCACCACGAACAGGAATGGGGCAAACAGGTCGATGCGCGTCCGGACGCCGACCGCATTGGACGCAAGTACAGCGACAGCGAACCGTTTTCGGCTTATTGCTTCCGCACGATCGCGGATCCTTTTGCGGGCCGCATTAACGTTTTCAAGGTCATCAGTGGCCACGTGCAAACCGACGCGAACACGTTCAACTCGACGCGCGGCGTCATGGAGCGACTCGGCGCGCTGCACACTGTGCAGGGCAAACAACTCGACAAGGTGGCCGAAGTTCATGCCGGCGACATCATCGCCTGCGTGAAGTTAAAAGAAACACAAACGGGCGACACGATGTCCGACAAACACGCGCAGATCGTTTACGACCCGGTTGAGTATCCGGAAGCGGCAATCGCATTTGCAATCGAGCCGAAGTCGCGACAGGACGAAGAGAAGATCAGCGTCGCCTTGCACAAGATTCTTGAAGAAGATCCCGCGCTGCACTTTAGTCGCGATGCGCAGACGAAGGAGTTTCTGCTTTCAGGTTCGGGACAACTGCACGTCGAAACAGTTGTCGAGAAATTAAAGAAGCGTTACAGCGTGGAAGTAACGCTGCACCCGCCGAAAGTTCCGTACAAGGAGACGATCACTCAGCGCGCGGAAGTTCAGGGCCGACACAAGAAACAGACCGGCGGCCGCGGGCAGTTTGGCGACTGCAAGTGCGTGTTCGAGCCGATGCCGCGCGGCGGCGGGTTTGTATTTGAAGACAAGATCTTCGGCGGTTCGGTGCCGCAGCAGTTTCGTCCGGCGATTGAAAAAGGAATTGTCGAGGCGGCACAATCGGGCGCGATTGCCGGCTATCCCCTCGTCGATTTCAAAGTGCAGCTCGTGGATGGTTCGTTCCACCCGGTGGACTCTGATGAGCACTCTTTCCGCGCAGCCGGCCGCAAGGCGTTTCGTGCGGCGATGGAGAAAGTTAAACCGTCGCTGCTGGAGCCGATAATGGACGTCGATATCGCCGCGCCGCAGGAGTACAGCGGCGACATCATGGGTGACCTGAATTCACGCCGCGGACGCGTGCAGGGAATGGAAACGATGGGCAAGCAACAGGTGATCAAAGCGCAGGTGCCGATGGCCGAGATGTTGAACTACCAATCGACGCTCAACTCGATCACCGCCGCACGCGGTTCGTTCCACATGCAGTTTTCACACTACGATCCGGTTCCTGGCCAGTTGGCCCAAAAGATTGTGGAGCAGTCGCGGGCTGAGGGAAGAATTAAAGGTGGTGAAGAAGAGGAGTAATCCGTGTTGTGTAACACGGATTACCCCGTTCGCGGATTTACTGTTCTTCCGGCCTTGTCAGCTTGCGGGTGCGCGGAACGAGCGGCCCGCCCATGTGAAGAGTGTCTTTGACGGTGTAATCAGACGGTACTTCGAAGAGCGTCCTGGCAGGCTCACTGCGATTAATGTTCGTGAGTTTGTAAGTCGTCTCTCCCGACCTCGGATCGCTGGTACGAGTCATAACCATCAAATGCAACTCCGGTGAATACCACTGTTCGTGGACGATCTCTATCGGGCGTTCGTTGCCCATTTCACCCGCCGGAATAGTGATCGTTGTTCGTTTCCCTTCAGCTTCAACGCCTTCGATAATCTGTTTGCCAAGTTCTTGCGTGACTTTGCTGGCGTTGGGGGACGGCTCGGTCCGGCGGAAGGCGTAGGCCGCCCCGGCACTCCCTGCGGCAATGTTGATCTGTTCCGTTCGTTGAACCTGAATCCTTGCTTCCGGCGGTGGCGCGGGCGAGCCCGTTGGTGATGTAACGATCATCGTCCCGGTGTTTCCGCTGGGCGGCGCGATTTTGAATTCGAAGCGGCGGCCTTCAACATCAGCGCCGGTCGCACCCTTCGGTCCTAACTCGAGCTTGAAAGGAATGCTCTTGATCGCAGTGCGTGAGCGTGAATCAAGCGAGTAAGTAACGCCCGCAACCGGATCGTTGATCAAGATGATTTGCAGCGGCTCTTGTCCGTTTCCGAGCATGTTATTCAGACCCTTGAGCGTCTGCTCTCGCCGCGTGCGGCCTTCGCCGTCACGATAAACCGCGCTGGCAAACCTGTTGACGATGCGATTGCCGTCGGCGAGCACTTGCACGTGCTCTGTCACAGCTTCCCCGGAATAAGGAGCTCCCTTTACGACCTTGCCCTCAAAACCTTCGGCTGCGACGAATAAGAAATTACCGTCCGGCATTGGAGGCAACGGCGCTCCTGGAGGACCCTGAACACGCGTTTGCTGGATCACCACACCCTGCGCCGTCTGCGCGAACGCAGTCGTTCCTGCCAACAGCAAAACCGCAAACGTTACGAATACTTTTCTCATCTCGTTCATTCCTTTCGATCCGGCATCGCCGGATCACCTTATTGAACAAAACGTATGGCGTGGGCCAACCCATCGGCCCCTAACAAAACATCAGCTTTTACTTTCTCGTGATAACGGTTCATGTTTACCGGCAAGCCGAAGTTCGCCAGTGACGAGCGCGGGAGCTCGACGCGAATGATCTGTCCGCCGTCCTGCAACGTCGCCGGGTTGAGATATCCGAGCGGCATGAAGTCGGTGGCGATCTCGCGATTCACATGGTTCGCGATTGCGCTGTTTGCCGGCCTGCGTACCGTGCGCCGGCGTGGTTTCTGCGCGACGACTTCCTCCACCTTGGGTGTTTCGAGAACCGGGCGAGGTTCTTCTTCTTTGATCCGTGGCTGCTCGGTCTGTTGAGCGTTCACTGGTTTTGGTGGATCCGTGCGAGACCGAAGCGCAATCACACTGACTGCGATCAACAAAACCGCCGCGATGCCTGCTGCAACCCAGTAACCGGTGTATTTCCGTTTAACTGGCATCGGCACAACCACCGCACGAGCGCGAAACGCCTCGCGTAACTTCTGTTCGATTTCCGGAGGCGCGTCATGCGACGCCATCTCTTCGGCGAGCAACTGCAAGCCACTCGTCAGTATTTCTTCATCTGATCTCTGAGAGTTCATGCGAAACACCCCGCTGACTTCAATGTCGCTGAAGTCGCATCATCAACCTGTTCTGACGGCCGCAACTTTGCAAGCAGCAACGCCCGCGCGCGATGTAGACGCGAACGAACGGTGCCGATCGCACAACCAAGAATCTCGGCCGCTTCTCCATAACTCACATCCTGGAGTTCGCATAACACAACCACTTCACGATACTTCGCCGGCAGACTGAGCACGGCTTTGCGGACTAACTCGACCGTCTCCGCCCGCGCCAGATCCTCGATTGGACGCAAGGCCGTTTCCAGTACCGCGACACTCACCTCCGTATCGTCCTCGTCGCCGATCGGAGTTACGAAATGGTCAACGCGCATCCGGCGCAACACATGATTTCGCGCCACACCCAGCAGAAATGCATTCAGCGTCCCTCGCGCCGGATCGAATACATGCCCTTCGCGCATCAGGAACAGAAACACTTCCTGCGTGACGTCTTCCGCAATCGGTTTCGAGCCGCTCATCTGCAACGCGAACCGGTAGACGCTTCCCTGCCGCCGGCGATATAGAAGCGCGAGCGCCTCCTCATCTCCGGCTAGCATTGACCGCAGCAGTTCGCTATCACCAGGTTCGCTTTTCAGATTCATGCGCCCAAATGCGATTGACAGACATGGGTATTCGCTGGGCATACGATAAAAGTTCCAAAATGTGGGCGGGGAAACGCTTTACGACCCGAATAACTGAATGAACTCGCCGGTATTTCGACGCAGTTCGAACCAATCGTCGAAAATCGCCGGATTTTGCAGCCAGACCGTCAGCCACTGGCTGACTTCCCGGGCGAGGTGGCGGTCCTTTTGAGTGCTCCGCTTACTGGCTAATACCGCTTCAAGCTCGCGCTTGAGACTCAGCACGGCCGGACGGAGTCGTTCGTGATCCGGGCGACGACTCAGATTATTCATCCAGTCGACCGCCGCCGCCGGAGTCTCGAAATTCAGTTCTTCCGCGGTGAACAGTCTTTCCAAACGCCAGCGAACGTCCGCCTCGAGAACATCCGGATGCGTTAGTTGAGCGCCGTCGTCCGCCTGTGTTCGGGCTATTGCGGCAGGACTTTGAGAGGCTTCATTTGCCACGGATCTTTTTTATGATCCGCAGCGCGTGGTTGCGCGCGATCAAGGGAATGCGTTCTTCGGTGCTGAGTTCCTTTAGCAAAGGCAGCAACTGTTCCGGATCGGAGAGACCGTTGCGCTTTATCAGCGACTCCATCACTTCCATCAACTTCGGCGCATTCAACGGCTGGTTCTCGCGCGAGACCGATATGTCGAAAATGAGGATGGCCTGATCGGCGGCGCGGCGATACTCGTTGATCAGAATTTCCGCGTTACTGTTGTTGGTCCAATTAAACTCCGCGACACGTTTTCGAGTTCCCTGCTCCATGCCAATGCGCATCGTGCCGAGATGCGGAAACTGCTTATCGGCTTGATAGTTCGTGTTGGAATCTAAAAACTGAAGACCCTGCCATGCGGCATTGATGCGCGCTAGCGCCGCGGATGAAAGCGCGAGCGGTTCGACGATTGGGGTGTCTTCGTTCAGGCGTTCGAACTTAACGGTGCCACGCCCGTTCGCATCGTGTTCCAGCACGATGTGTTTGATGACGAACTTCGGCTGCGAAAACTCATACGTGTATTTGACGGGCTCGCCCTTGTTTTCCGGCACCGCACCGGGAGTCGTTGCCGTTTGCGTCGGACGCGTATTGTGCTTCGTCGGTCCTGGATTTTGCGCGTAAGTAAAAATCGCCGCGCCCAAAATCAGGAGCGCGGCGGGGAGGCCTTGCGTAATTGATTTTCGTTTATTCACTCAAATTTGACCGACACTAACTTCGAAACGCCTACCTCCTCCATCGTTACGCCGTAAAGCGCGCGCGCCATCTCCATCGTCCGCTTATTGTGCGTGATCACAATAAACTGCGTGTCGGCGGCCATCTGAAGGACCTTATCAGTAAAGCGTCCTACGTTCGCTTCGTCAAGTGGCGCGTCGACTTCATCGAGCAGACAGAACGGCGCGGGGCGATAGTGAAAAATGCCCAGCACGAGCGCGAGGGCGGCCATCGCCTTCTCGCCACCCGAAAGTAAAAGCACGTTCTGCAAGCGTTTGCCGGGCGGTTGTGCCACCACGTCGATGCCCGACTCCAAAACATCGTCGGCATCGATCAGGCTCATCTCGCCACGCCCGCCACCGAACAGTTCCTGGAACAGGACGCTGAAGTTCTTGTTGATCTGTTCGAACGCGTGACGGAAACGTTCGCGTGAGCGACGTTTGATCTCGCGCAGCGCTTCTTCGGTTGCGGAGATGCCTTCGATGATGTCCTGCCGTTGGACGGTGAGGAACAACAACCGTTCTTCCGCTTCCGCGAGTTCTTCGAGCGCCATCATGTTGACGCCGCCAAAACCATCGAGCCGCGTGCGCAGTTCTTCGACTCGCTTGTGACTCGTGTCGAGATCGAATTCGTCGGCGAGGGTGAGTTCGCGTGCGAGATCTTCGAGCGACTGGCCCAACTCGGTCTGACAATTTTCGTGAACGAATGTTTGCCGCGCATGCGCTTCAGCGCGTTGCACTTCGAGGCCCGCGCGTGAATCGCGAACTTCCGCTGCCTGGCGGTTCAGCTCTGATAGTTCGGTCGAGCATTCGTCAGCCTGACGCCGAGCTTGCTGCAAACGGTTGGAAAGGTCGTTGATTTGCTCTTCTTCGCGAGCGCGATCGCTTTCGACGGTGCTCGCTTTGAACTCGAGATCCGAGATGGAAACTTTTAGTTCTTCGGCGCGGCCGTCCATTTCCGCGAGGTCCATGCGATAACGTTGCACGCGGGCTGCGAAGTCCGCTAGCTCGCCTTCGATGCGTCGAAGTTCGGCGGTTGTGCTGCGACGTCGTTCGGCGGCAGCGGCGGCGCTCGCACGTTGACCCGCCAGCGATTCGCTTTCGAGTTCTGCTTCGCGACGCAGGTTGGTCAACAATGCTGAGGCGCGAATCACGTTGTCAGCGGCTGCTTCGCGCGCGGCTTCCGCGGTTTCTGCTTCGGCCAAGGCGTTCGCTCGTCGTTGCTCGATTTCGATCCGTTCCTCTTCGACGCGCAGCGAATCCTGGCCCACCACGCGCATGTGACGCTCGGCTCGTTCAACTTCCTGTTCGAGGCCGCTAACGGTCAGTTGCTGCTGCATCGCTTCGCGCTCTTCGCGACCGATGGCTTCGTTCAGAATGACGACGGAGTCTTCCAGGCCGACGAGTCGTGAACGTGCTTCTCGCGCAGCCGTAGCCGCTAGATCAACTTCCACCGCCAGCGCGTGAGCACGCATTTCCAGTTCACGCAATTCCCGTTTGAACGCGAGCAGTCCCGCCCCTTCCTCGAGATCGCGTGCGTGGCCGGCGCTAACAAACTGTCCGCTCGAGATCCAATCGCCGTTCAATGTAACGTACGTCTCACCGGTGGCGATCGACTGGAGCATTGCATCGTCGAGATTGGCCGCGAGTCTCGCGTTCATCCTTTGCGGCATCGTCCGCTTCAGGACCGTTACGAGTTGCTGTGGCGCGCCGAGCAGATCGGAGATGCGAAGATCTTCGCGGAAGTGTTCCGTTTGGCCGTTCGCCAGTGCAGGCCGCTCTTCTAGACGGCAAGCGAGAGTAGTTGTTAGAACCGCTTCGGCTTCATCACTACCACCGTGAAGACCGGCGACGAGAAAACTCGCTCGGCCACCGTTGTTCTCTCTCAACCATTGCGCCGCCCGCACCGCATCGTCAGGCGTCGGAACGACGATCGATTGCAATGACGAACCGAGCACACCTTCCACCGCTCGTTCCCACTTCGCGTCGACATTCAATGCGTCTGCGAGTGTGCCGATGAAATGAAAATTACGTGGTGTGTCGTCAGAAGAGAAAACCAGTTGCACCGCGGGCGAGTAATAAGCACGCCGGTGGTCCAACTCTCTCAGACTTTCGAGCCGGTGACTGGCGCGCGAGTGTTCGTCGCGCACGTGTGTCAGTTGGGCTTCCGTGTCGCTGACGGCTTCGTGCCCACGAACCACGGCCTCGACCGCTGTTTCGCGTTCGACCTGGAGACGCGTCACGCGCGCGCGAGCGTCGCCAAGTTCGCGTGCGAGCGCCTCAGCTTCGAGCTTTCGTTCCGCGTGTTGGCTCGCGGCACGATCACCTTCGCGGGCTAGACCTTCAGCTTGTTGCCCGAGGCGCTCAAGCGTGCTTTCGAGTTGACGTGCAATCTCGCGGACGCGTTCCGCGATCGCGGTTTGCGAAAGCAGTTCGGCGCGGGCGTTTTCGATTTCGGATTCGGCTGCCGTTGCTCCGGCGAGTTTCCCGGCGTAGGACTCTTCAGCAGCTCGCAGTTCTGAGGCGCTGCGGTCAGACTCCTCACGCAACCGCGCGTCTTCCTGTTGCAGCCGCAAACATTCGGCTTCTATCAACACGAGGCGCGACGTCAAAGCTTCAATCTCACCAGTCACTTCACCGCGCCGCTTTTCGATCTCGCTCAATTGTTCCTGTTGATAGACGCACTCGCGCGCCTGGCGATCGCGTTGTAGCACGGCTTCAGCAGCCGCGGCGCGCACGGTGGCTAATTCATCTTCGAGGTTTCGAGCTTCCTGCGTTGCCGCTCGGGCTGCTTCCTCACGTTTCGTGAGATCGCCCGCGAGGGCAAGTTCGAGTTCGGTGACTTCGGCGAGTTTCGAATCCGTGTCTTCAAGTACGGCGGCGAGCTTGCGATCTTCCGCGACGTACACATGTCGCAGCAACTCGCGCAGTTCTTCGCGCAGCACACCATAACGGCGCGCCTTCGCGGCCTGACGGCGCAGGCTGTTCACCTGGCGATCGATCTCGGCGACGATGTCCGAAATGCGCGAGAGATTGGAGCGGGCATTATCGAGCCGCGCTTCGGTCGCCCGCTGTCGCACGCGAAACTTCGTAATTCCTGCTGCCTCCTCGATGATCGTGCGACGGTCCATCGGCTTGGCCGAAAGAATCTGACCGATGCGTCCCTGTTCGATGATGGCGTAGTGACCACCGGAGAGTCCGGTGCCGGAGAAGAGATCCTGAATGTCACGCAGACGACAGATTCTGTCGTTCAAAAGGTACTCGCTCTCGCCGGAGCGATAAAGCCGGCGCGTGACGGAGACCGCTTCACCCGGTGCGAATTCGAGGGCCAGATTTCGGCGGCGCCAGTGTCGTTTGTGCGGCGTCTTTGGAGCGGCAGCCGCAGCCGGCGCAGCATCAGTGCTTTCCGATCGTGCAGTAGCTTCTGGTTCCGGCGCGAGTTCTTGCGCCAGGACAGGATCGATGTTCACGAGGCGATCGTCGATCTTCTCCAACGTCGAATCGATATCTTCAATATCAGGCTCGGGTGTATCGACTTCGTCTCGGACCAGGTGCATGACGACTTCCGACATGCCGCTGGGAGGACGATTACGAGAGCCCTGGAAGATGACGTCTTTCATCTCGCCGCCGCGCAGGTGCTTAACGCGCTGCTCGCCGAGGACCCACGCAATCGCGTCCGCGACGTTGCTCTTACCGCAGCCGTTAGGACCGACGATGGCGGTGATTCCGTCCCCTGTGAAGACTATTTCAGTGTAATCGGCGAAGGATTTGAACCCAGTGATTTCCAGGCGTTGCAGTTTGAACATTAGGTGTAAGCAGCTCTGTTTCGGGCCAGCTCGGGACCTCGAGCGCGAGGTTCCGAAGAGCGTACGACGGGTGAGCCACTATAAGTGCGACACGCTTAGAATGTCAACCACAACATGAAGTGCGCTGTCGTTATTGAAGTGAGAAGCAAGGTTAGTTGCGAGTGCTTAAGACGGGAGTTGCTCCGGTCTTAGAGACGGTTTCGACGGACGTACAGGAGCAACCGGACGCCGGGGCGCAACTCGAAGGCGCCGTCCGAATCGTTCGAGGGGACCTGGCGATAGAGTTCCCCGAAATTCGCCTCCATCTCGGCCCTTTGGATGTCCTTCGCAATGATGAGGGGCTCGGTCGACGGGGCCATCTGTGCGAAATAAGCCGTGCGCTTGTAATCGCGCAGATACCACGGTAGTGGCCAGTAGTCTGGGCTGACAATCGTGATTCCGGTTTGCTCGCCGTCTCTTTCCTTCGCGATCTGCTCGATGTTTCTTACCAGGTCCAACATCCCCCGCCGCGTATGCGCGTAAACATAGACGTAATAAGTATGATCGTTGTCGTAGTTAATGAAGTTCAGATCGATGCTCTGAAACGTGCTCACACCGACGGCGAGGAACAACACCATCGCGACAATTCGAAACTGAGGACGCTCGAATTCCCAGATCTGCTGGATCACGTAGCCGGCGATCAACGCGAGCGGTGGGATGAAGTTTAAGACCAGCCAGGGCGTCTTATAGGGAATCAACGAATACGCCGCAATCAGCCCAAACGCCCAAAGCGCGGAAAACAGCGCGAGGGTATTCTTCGGTTTCAACACAATCACGAACGCGCCAATGACCCCAAGCAACAGCAACGGCGACTCCTGGCGAAACAACCACAAAAAATACGTTAACAGCGGATGCACGTGAGCCGTTTGCCCGGTCTTGGTCCAAATCTGAAACGTCTTTAGTGCGTCGGTAATTCCCTGCGCGTTCTTAAAAAACGACGAGTAAAACAGAATGTTGAGAAACAGAAAAACTGCGATCGCAATCGCGGCTGAGATCAGGAGGTTCGTTCTCCCAAACTCCTCGAGGAACGTTCGGAACGCACTTTCGGGCGCACCATATCTGCGACTTTTGCCGGACGGTTGCAGAAGTGCTTTGCCAAAAAAGTGACGATAGATGTGTGTCAACCCGAAGGCGATCAGCAGCACGCCCATCGAGATCATCGCGGTTTCCTTCGTCGCAAACAGCAGCGCCGCCGACGCACTCGCCAGCACTAACCAGGTCGGATTGCGCGTATCGTAGAAACGAAGACCCGCGACGACGATGCCGAGGGTAAAGAAAGCAAACTGCGTCTCGTGAATGAAGTAACGCGACAAATAAACCGCACCGGGAGAAACGGCCAACAGCAACGCTGCTGACAACGTCGCGACCGTTCCCAGCCGGCGACGCAGCAGGAATACGAGACCGATAGTCGCGAGACCAAACAGAGCCGGGACGAAACGGATTGTGATCGTCGTCAGTCCGTAGTGATCGCGTGCAGCGACGCCAAACAGCAGTCGCGTGACCCACGGGATCAGCGCTGCGAAGTAATAAAGGGTTGGGCCGTGATAGTTTTCCGGATCGTATTTGTACGCGCCCTCGCGCACGAGCTTCACCAGGAAGTTTCCATTAACGCCTTCGTCGTGATGCAACGGGACGAGATTGAGATCGTAGAACCTGAGGACCGCCGCGATGAGCAGGATCGCAATCACACTGATCTGCCAAACGCGTTCAGGAATATCGGAGGAAACAGCTGCGGAAGGCGCGGATGCGGCGGGCTTGTTTGCAACCGCAGCTTGCTGCTTCCTCGCTTTTTTCTTACCTAATCTTGTAGAGGCTGTATTCGCCAACCTGTTCTACCTTCTCGAAGCGCGAAAAGAACTCTTCGTTCGGCGGAGTCACGATGCGCTCCAGTGGTCCAATCACAGCATAATCGACGCCGTAATTGTTGAGTAGCTGTAGTGCGTCAGGCGAGCCGAGATAGATTCGCTTGATCTCGCCCTCACGTTGCACGAATTCGAGTCCGTGAGTCCAGATGTGCCCGGGATAACCCATGAGCGACCGTCGACCCGTGAGAAAAACTGGCGTGTTGTGCACCGGCGCATGAATTATCAACGACCGTGGCTGACTTATTTGCTTTACTCGCTCCGCGAATCGCACACCCGCAGCGTCAAAGATGCCGTACTTAACGTCGCGAAATGCGATTCCCACGACGTCGAGCGCTCCGGCAAGAGTTACAACGACAAAGAGCAACACCGAAGCCGCGCGCAGGAATCTTCCGCGGCGCCAAAGCCACGCCAGCAACAGTGCGACCACGGGCGCCGACGCGAGCCACCAGTAATAAAGGACTTTGATGTTGTCCCAGATCCACGGCGCCATCTTAAGAAAATTTGGGACAATGAAGCAGAGCGTAAACGGCAAATAGAACAGCAGCATTCGTTTTCCAACGAGATAGCCGTTCGTCTTCAGCAGTATTGCCGCCACGATCAATGGAATGAACAACCCGGTGTTCATCAGCCAGAACACGACAGGGTTTTCCCGGCCGCGGTCCCAACCCAACTCGAACGCGAAGAACGTACTCGCGTCGACAGCGCTGTTCAGTGTGGACCAGAGTAGCTGCGGAATCGCGATCGCCGACGCAACGGCGAAGAAAGTAAACCATTCGCGCCAGCGGATATGGATCAGTGCCAGGCATGCTGCCATACCCATCACAACGATGAAGCTGTGAGCATGGACCAGCGGCAGCAGGCCCGCCGCAACTCCTGCGGCGATCATGCGTCGCGTGCGCAGAGGAAAACGCGAGTCAAACGGTTCAGGTACAGGCATTGGCCGGCGTAGTTTTGTCTTCTTTGCTTCGGCTTCACGCTTTGGCGCGTCGCTATCTTTTTCGAGTGCGAGCCACCATTGCGTAAACGCGATGACGGCGAGCGGCAGTCCCATTAGAAATCCACGCTGCGGAACCAGGAGCGCGGAGATCGCGTTGCCCCAACGCCAGGTCGTCTCGGGAATTACCGTGAATGACGGTGGGAGGTCCATTAATACGCCCCACAGACCACCCTCTCCAGTTGCCGCCTTTTCAAATAACAGGTACCAGCCGAAGCCTCCATTCAACAGCACAATCAATGGTGTGATGATCGCCGCAAGTTTGTCGCGCAACATCACCAGCGCCCAGCGGTGCAGCAAACCAACGAATGCTACTGCCAGTATGAAACTTACGACGAAGGTCGCTTCGCGCAGACTCGCGCCGCAGCGTACGAAGATCGCGGAGGCAAAGTCAGAGAGAAATGGGTAAGTAAAGCTGACACCAGCGTACGTCGGATCTTCGGGTGGGTAGTTATTTCCGTAAGCGAAACTGGTAATGACGCTGAGGTGGAATGGCAGATCGCCGAAGTTGTTTAGCAGCCCCGTGCTGATGCCCCCGGCTTCTTCAATGACCGCGCGGCTGAATACCTTCCACAGAATGAAGATCGTTGCCGCATAAAAAAGGAAGTAGCAAATCGTTTCTCTCTCTGGTCGGAGAAACACGTGCCGGGCGAACGTGGTCGCCGCCTCGAGATCGTGTTTCAAACGTTTCGTGGTAGCGGGATCGATCAGGAGAGCCAACGGGCTGCAAGTGATCGCTGTGCTGATGATGATCGCGGCGCCGGTCAGTCCGACGACGGACGCAACGAGGAATCCGAGCAGGCTAAACACCGTCAGTCCGAGACACGCTCCCGCGCATAGGCGCGCGCCTAACGATGCATTTTCATCGTAGAGGTAAGTTGCAAGGGTACCGCTGAAGGTAACCAGTAAGGCCAGTGCAAAAGAGGCAATCATTATTCGGAGTGGGAATTATACCGGGATCGACAACTCCAGCAAGATAGGTTAGCTTTCGTGAGAGGCAAATAATGTTACGAGCAGGCATTGTGGGTCTGCCCAACGTGGGCAAATCGACCCTCTTCAACGCGCTCACGGCGCAGACGGCTGCACTGGCAGCGAACTATCCTTTCGCGACAATCGAACCGAATGTTGGCGTGGTTTCCGTTCCTGATGAACGGCTCGAACCGTTGGCGCGTCTGGTGAAAACAGACGTGATCGTGCCCGCGACTGTAGAGTTTCTTGATATTGCGGGATTGGTGCGGGGGGCGTCGAAGGGGGAAGGCTTGGGCAACCAGTTTCTGGCGAATATTCGTGAGACGGATACGGTGGTCCAGGTGGTCCGTTGTTTTGAAGACGAGAGTGTGATTCACGTGGAGGGATCGGTTGATCCGGTGCGCGACATTGAGACGATTCAGATTGAACTTGCGTTAGCGGATCTGGCGACAGTCGAACGACGGCGTGAGAAGGCGCAAAAGAATTTGAAGGGTGGAGACAAGGTCGCGCGCGCGGAGTTGGAAGTGCTGGACAAGATTCAACCGGCGCTGGAGAAAGGGCGATCGGCGCGGACTGTTGAACTGACAGCAGATGAACGTGCTGTTGCGCGCAACTTCTTCTTGTTAACTACGAAGCCGACAATCTACGCTGCGAATGTCGACGAAGCGTCGCTCGTGAATCTGGAGGGGAACAAGCTTGTTGCTGCTGTGCGCGAGATCGCTGAGCGAGAAGCGGCAGAGTGTGTCGTCATCTGTGCTCAACTCGAGGCTGAGCTTGTTGCGCTACCACCCGAAGAACGGCTCGACTATTTGAAAAGTCTGAAGGTCTCGACGAGCGGCGTCGACCAGCTGATTAAGAGCGCCTATCACCTGCTTGGGTTGATGTCGTTTCTCACCGCCGGCGAAAAGGAAGTTCGCGCCTGGACAATCCCGCAGGGGACACGCGCCCAAACCGCCGCCGGCACGATCCATTCCGACATCGAGCGCGGCTTCATCCGTGCGGAAGTCATCCCCTACGACGACCTCCTCGCCGCCGGCTCCTACGCCACCGCCCGTGACAAAGGATTGCTACGACTGGAAGGCAAAGACTACATCATGCAGGAAGGCGATGTAGTCCATTTTCGTTTTAATGTTTAGGCTCGTCTCCGGAGGCATCAGCCTCGCGACACCTTTTTTCCTCGATGCGCTTACGGGTAGCCTCGTACCAGGCTTTCGCCTCCGCCTCGAGGCCACCTCAGCTACGCCAATATCTTCGTCGTTCCTTGACAGCCTTTTCTTCTGCTTCAAGACACCGTAATACCCGGTCGAGGTACCGATCCATTGGTGTACGATCCGACATTGCGTTTGGCTCCTGGTTAAGCTCAATCAATCTGAGTTCCCGTTTCGATCTTTACGAAGGCTGTCGATAAAGCGGCGAAGAGCCTCATCAGTTTTGGCCTGACTCGCAGCCAACCGATTAACTGATTCATCAGTCTTGGCTTGACTGGCAATCAAAGATTGGATCTGCTCGTCGGTTCTCTTGAGCTGGTCTTCCGTGGCAATCTGAGCGTTGATGAGGATGTTGATCTTGTCTTCTTGCCAGCGCGATTCTTTACGCCACGCGCTTCGGCTCCGGCGCCCGGCCTTAACAAAGAGGGTCAGCATGCGTTCTGCGCGATCGAGTCGTTGTTCTGGCGTCATTTAACTTCTTCCTTCCAAGTGAGGTGAAAACGGGGCGATAATCGCACAGGCGAACGTTGAGGGTCAACCCTAAATATCAACAGTTGGGAGGTCGCGGGATGCGAAAACGGGCAATCGGAAGAAGGAGCGTGAACTCCCGATTGCCCGTTCGTACTAACACCTAACGTGGCAGCAAAACCTAACGCAGCAAGGCGCGAATACCGACGAGGATCAAATAACCAATTGCCAGAACAACCGCCACCTTGATCAACAGCACCGCTAGTCCAATCAGAAATGAAATGATGCCTGTGGCTATCCCCGCCACGGTCAGAACTATCGGCATGCCCACTGCGAAAACGAACACTCCCAGGAGGATCATTCCCACAATCCTCATAACGTCTTTTGCGTCTTTCATCGTCTACTCTCCAATCACGCTTACAGGGCTCTCACGCACGCCAAGTATACGCACATTCCGCCAAATGCGTTCCCTTGAAGATCCTGCATATTTCGCCCATAAAATCGGTGTTTCCGGCTGGTCGCGTCTTTAATTCGTTTCGGCGATAATTATACCTCCTTTTGGAGGCCATGGACCGCTGGAATTCTACAAGGAGTCTGTTCGGTGACGAAGCGCCCGAGGTCGTCCCACTCGACGGCGCACCACTCGCCGAACGAATGCGCCCACGCTCGTTGGCGGAATTTGTCGGGCAGGAACACCTCGTCGGCGAAGGACGCATCCTGCGAAGACTAGTCGAACGAGGCGCCGGTCTGCCTTCGCTGATCCTGTGGGGCGCACCGGGAACCGGTAAGACAACACTCGCGCGTCTGCTCGCGGAGAATAGCGGCCTCCGCTTTATTGCTCTGTCGGCCGTTTTCTCGGGCGTTAAGGATCTGCGCGACGCCATCCAACAAGCAAAGGCCGAAGTGAGTTACGGCAAACGCACCGTACTCTTCATCGACGAAATCCATCGTTTCAACAAAGCTCAGCAGGACGCGTTGTTGCATGCGGTCGAAAACGGCACCGTTACACTCATCGGCGCCACCACCGAAAATCCGTCATTCGAAGTAACCAGCGCGCTCTTATCGCGTTGCCGCGTGCTCGTGCTGAATCAACTGGCGGAAGACGAGATCAAGATCGTGTTGCAACGCGCACTGGACGACGCCGATCGTGGTCTAGCGAGTTACAACCCGTCTATTTCAGAAGCACTAGTCGGACGAATCGCACATTCAGCAGGCGGCGATGCCCGCGTCGCACTCACCGCGCTCGACGCCGCAGTTGAATCAACCAGTCCCGACGACGACGGCACTCGAACCATAACCGAGCAAACGGTTATCGAAGCACTCGGCCGGGCGCATTACGCCTACGACAAAGGCGGCGAAGAACATTACAACCTGGTCTCCGCTCTCATAAAATCGTTGCGCAACTCAGACGTCGACGCGTCGCTCTATTGGCTTGCACGCATGATCGAAGGCGGCGCCGATCCAATCTACATCGCGCGCCGGCTGTGCATACTCGCCTCGGAAGACATCGGACTCGCAGATCCGCAGGCGATGGTCCAAGCCGCGGCCGCCAGCGACATCGTGCAGCTCATCGGACTTCCGGAAGGACTGTTCCCGCTGTCGCAGGCTGTGATCTACCTGGCGCAGGCGCCGAAATCCAACGCTATCAAATCTGCTTACTTCGCAGCCGCGACTGACGCCGCGGCAACATCGCGCGAACCAGTCCCGCTGCATCTCAGAAACGCAGTGACCCCGCTGATGAAACAGATTGGTTACGGTAAAGACTATCGCTACGTGCACAGCGATCCGGAGGCGCAGGAAGAAATGGAATGCTTGCCGGATCGTTTAAAAGGGAGGAAGTATTTTCACGCAGATGAACAGGATCAGTAACAAATCGGATAAGGAACTGGCGTTCCTGCAAGACTTATTCATCGCTCCCGACTGGGGCGAACGATTCGCGGAATTGATCGACGAGCACATCAAGGTTCCTGACGAAGGCAAAGCACTGTACGCGGCGGCCGGAACCGGCGGACACGCAATGGCGCTTCAGGAACGCGCCGGCAAAAAGCTCGAGATGTTGTGCGTTGACGAGAACGCCGAGTGCCTCGAACTGGCCCAGGCAAAAGCGACCGCCACCAGGGAGGACATTCAATTCAGTCAGAGCCGGTTGGATTCACTTGCACTGCCGGACAACCAGTTCGATCTCGTTATTGGCAACGCGTCGCTGATCTCAACTAAACGCGTGCGCAAGATGCTTGCCGAGCTGGTCCGAGTTGCTGGTCCAGGCTCAACGATCGCGCTGGCTCTTCCGACTTCATCCAGTTTTGGTGAATTCTTTTCCATTTACTGGGAGGCATTGCACAACACCGGCCTGACCGATCACGAAGTCGCCGTCGAACATTTGATCACCGAGTTACCGACGATTTCGGAAGTGGAGCAGATGGCGGAAGACGAGGGACTGCGCGATGTGACCTCGTGGACACGTGTCGAAGAATTTGCTTACGACTCGGGAGAACAGTTTTTGAATTCGCCGTTGGTGGCTGAGTTTCTGATGCCCGCGTGGCTCGCGCTCGTGCGGGAAGATATGAGAGCAGATCTATCCCGCGAAATCTCTCGCTTGATTAACGAAGAAAGGCATGAGGCAGAGTTTGCGCTTTCGGTGAAAGCGACGTTAGTCGTTGGGCAAAGGCTCACAGTCACTGACGTTTGATCTTTGTGCTTTGTGTTTTGTTTGGAACGAAGCACAAAGCTCTAAATACAAAGTTCTAAGTACAACACTCGAACCTAAAAACTACTCCTTAATCTCCTTGGTCGTCGGCTCTCGTTCGCCCTCGTCGAGCCCCTCCTTGAATGCGCGCTTGCTTTGGCCCAACGCTTTTGCGAGCTGCGGCAGCTTGGTCGCGCCGAAGAGCAAGACGATAGCTAGCACGATGACTATAAGCTCCGTGGGTCCCAGCCCCGCGATCGCCAACATTGTTGCACTCATAATGTCCTCTTTCTAAGTGGGTCCAGTTATTCTCGATTCGATTCGTAAAACAGGTATTTCCGCCAGGTCTCGTCTGCCCTGCCAAGGTATCGCATGATTTGTCGATTGACGTGCAGCGAGAACCCGCGTGGCCTGCGCAGCAGGTGCATACCCGATTCTTCGGGGGTGCGGTTACCTTTCTTATGATTGCAGCGCTTGCAGCAGGCAACCAGATTATCCCATGCCGACTCACCTCCGCGCGAGCGCGGCTGGACGTGATCGAGTGTTAACTCCGAGGGCGGGTATTGCTTACCGCAATACTGGCAGGTCGAGTGGTCGCGCAGGAGTATATTTTTTCGGGACAGCGACCGGCGCTCAAACGGAATGTGAATGTACTCGGTCAGGCGAATCACGGACGGCGCGTGGATGGCCAGTTTTTGTGAGTGAAGCATGTGGCCATTGTGCTCTTCCACGCGAGCTACCCCCTTAAAGATCATCACCACGGCGCGCCTCTCGGTGCACACGTTGATAGGCTCAAAAGAGGTGTTCAGGACTAAAACCCTGCCGTTCATAGTACGGCTGATATTACGCGAGCGTTGAAGAGGGTGTCAAAAAGATTACTGTCTGGCCTTCGCCAGAGCGAAAATTAGCACGCAATTTGCGCCAGCCCCGAGCAGGGCTTCCTGACACGCCTCGGCCGTCGCGCCGGTGGTAAAAACATCGTCAACCAAAAGGACGTCCTCGCCGTCAATTAACCTCGGACGCCGCACGACAAACGCCTTTGCCACCGAGTCCCGACGGCCTTTCGCGTCAAGGCCGGTGCGGTGTTTTTCGGAGGAGGTGACACGTACGAGGCTCACCTCGTCGAAGGGAACCGCCAGCGCCCGCGACATCTCACGGCCGATGATTGCCGCCTGATTGAACCCTCTCGACCGCAACCGCTCCTTGTGCAACGGCACTGGAACAACCCGGGTGACGCCCGCGAAAGACTTACTTGCTTCCACCAGCAACGCAACGAGATGCGGCGGCAGATACGGTTGACGTTTCAGTAATAGAACCGTCTCACGTAGGGCGCCTTCATACCATCCAATCGCAAACCGGTCTGCACAGATCCGTGTTTTCTTCCAACACTGTTCACAAGCAACGCCAAACCGGCGTCGCTCGACGCTGCCGCCACAGATTCGACACGACTGCGGATAAAGAACTGCGAGCAAGGCATCGGTGAGGTACATGCGATCTATTACCCGAACGCTATTACCCAAACGGTAAACCAAAACGGCCTCCTCGATAGATCCGAGGAGGCCGCAAATGTAATTCAATCAGTAGTGCGTTTTAGTCGTCGTCTTCGCCGAGCAATCCGCGCTCCTGCAAATCCTGGCAACGAACGCAATGTCGCGCCCACGGCACCGCATCAAGGCGCTTCTCCGGCAATGCCTCGCCGCAGTGAACACACTTGCCATAACCAGACGTTTCGATCCGCTCGAGTGCTTCATCAATCAGATTCAGCATCTGGCGATCGTTGTCAGACATCGACACCAGCAACTCTTTTGTATACGCATTCGCAGCCATGTCGGCCGGATCCTGGGTTGCTTCGGCGTCGCGTTCCCGACTATACAGCTCCGCCGCCTGGACCTGCCCAACCAGACCCTCGCGACGGCCCAATAATTTGTCGCGGAAAACCTTAGTGCGCCTTTTATCCATCGTCGTTTTAATCCTCCAAACCCTACTTGATAGTGCCGCGCTCAGCGCGGGAAAGATTTACTTCTGGTACGGCAGACCGTGAATGATCGTGTACGCCCGGTACAACTGCTCTAGCAACAGCACTCGCGCCAGCTCGTGCGTCAGCGTCAATCGTGAAAGCGACCAACGCTTATCAACTCTAGCTATCAACTCAGGCGCGACGCCGTGCGGTCCACCAACAACAAACGCCACTTCCTTGATCCCGTTCGTCTCCCAACTTCTAACCTGCTCGGCCAGTTGTTGCGACGTCCACTCCGTACCCTCCGGATCCAGCAGCACGGTTATCGCACCGGGACGGAGTCCGTCTGAGATGCGCTTGGTTTCCTTATCGATGCCCGTTTTATCAACGCGGCCTAGTTCCTTCAGTTCCGTTACTTCGCAACGGACGAAATGGGACAACCGGCCGGAATAATCTTCAATTAACGCGCGCAACCGGGCATCTTTTGTCTTCCCTGGCCAAATGATCCGGAAGCGCATCAACTGACTTCTTCCTAATCAAAAAGAATCCGTGTTCTTCGCAAGGATCCGTGTTACCAGCTCGTAGCGCGCAATCTTCTCGTAAAGGTTCTTACGACTGATGCCGAGTATGCGCGCGCACTCGGTTTTGTTTCCGCGCGTGGCAGCCAGCATCTGCGCGATGTAAGCCGCTTCCATCTGCGCAAGGCTTAACGGCTCTTCCTTCTGTCGCTGCGCATTTACCGCTGCGCTCACGCCTGACGGCAAATCCTCTTCTTCAATCGACTTCCCCATTGCGACAATCACAGCGCGTTCGATGATGTTCGACAATTCGCGCGCGTTACCCGGATACTCGTACGACTGAAGCAGCTTCAACGCCGGCGGCGCCACTCGTTCGACTTTTCGTCCGTGCTTAGTCGCGTACAGCTTCACGAAGTACTGAATCAACTTAGAAAGATCTTCCTTGCGTTCACGCAAAGGCGGCACCGTGATGTGAATCACGTTCAACCGGTAAAACAGATCTTCGCGAAACCGTCGCAACCTGACGGCGCTATCGAGATCGACGTTGGTCAACGCGATTAACCGCGCGTCAAGCTTGATCGTCTTACGTCCGCCTAACCTTTCAAACTCACGTTCCTCGATCACGCGCAGTAACTTCGCCTGTGCATCCGTCGAAAGATGCGCGATCTCGTCGAGAACGACTGTGCCTTTGCCGGCGGCTTCGAAACGACCGGGCTTGGCTTCGTTAGCTCCCGTAAACGCTCCACGTTCGTAACCAAAGAGCTCGGCTTCAAGCAACGCGCCCGGCAACGTCGCGCAATCGATCTTCACGAACGGTCGCGCGGCCCGCATCGACTTCGCATGAATGAACGACGCGATCACATCCTTGCCGCTGCCCGACTCTCCCGTGATCAGAACGTTGGAATCAGTGCGACTCACACGTTCCGCGAGACTAATCGCCTCACGCATTCCGGGTGAGCGCGCAAAGATCTCAATCACTATTCGGTTCTCAAAGAACGCGGATTATCGTCGCGGAACTCCGCAGGCAACTCGACGCGCTTTGATTCGCGCCACAATCTTTCAAGGTCGTAAAACTGCCGCGCCTTCTGTTCAAACACGTGTACGACGAAGTCGCCGTAGTCGAGCAGGATCCATTCGGCGGTCTTATAACCTTCGACTCTCGCTGCCGTCTCACCCGACTTCTTCAATTGCTCGTAGACCTCGTCGGAAATCGCCTGCACCTGTCGCTCATTCTGGCCGCTGACGATCACGAAGTAGTCAGTGAAACTCGCGATCTCGCGCAGATCGAGGACCACCGGCTCGATCGCTTTCTTTTCGCCGGCAGCATGAAGCGCGGCGCAGATGCGCTCGTCGAGAACAGTCTCGCAGGTCTCGGCTTGAGGCTTGGACCGCACGGCGGGTTGCGGGTTGAGTGATTGTTCCTTAACTGTTGAGTTCTGTTTCATTCGTCTCTCTGTAAAGCTCGTACTTCCTAATGTATTCAGCCACCGGCTCCGGGACCAGTTGGTCCAACTCCGCAACGCGTCCTTCAGCGGCTGCCTTGCGAATGCTGGTGGCGGAGACGTCTTTCATCACCGCATCGGTGAAGAACACTTGCGCTTCGGCCACTGGCAACGTTTTGTCAACTTCGTGGCCCGGCCGGGTGACGACAATGTGGTTGATGATCTTCAACAATCGTTCCCACTCGCGCCACGTTGTTATTTCCGACCATGAGTCGGCGCCCATGATGAAAAATAGCTCGGCTGAGCCGGCGAACTTCGTTCGGAAATGCTCAACCGTATCGACTGTGTACCGCCGATCCGGAGCCTCGAGTTCAAACGTCGAGATCGACAACCGCGGATCGTCCTGCGTCGCCAGCGCCAGCATTGCATAGCGATGTATCGGCTCCGTTACAGGCCGCCCGACTTTATGCGGCGCCACCTGTGCCGGGATAAACAGTACTTTCTCAATCTCAAATAGCTCTGAAACTTTGCGCGCGATCTCGAGATGACCTGAATGGACCGGATCGAATGTGCCGCCATACAAGGCGATCCGCTTCTTTGCATCCATCTTCTACAAGGCCAACTCGACGGTGTCGTTGCGACTCGCGGTATTCAACTCGTCGAGCTTCGCTGACACCGCATTTATCAGTTCGCGAACGCCGTCATTAGTCGCCGACGAGATCGCAAAAAACTGCTTCCCCTCTTTCTCAGCCCTTTCACGCAGCGACTTGAGCCGTTGCGGATCATCAAGCGCATCGATCTTTGTGGCCACTACAAACTGCGGCCTCGCTGCCAGATCTTCGTTATACGAAGCAAGTTCGCGATTTACGGTCTCGTAAGCAACGACCGGTTCCTGTTGCGGCAGCGAGGAAACGTCGACGAGATGAAGCAACAACTTCGTACGCTCGATGTGTCGCAGAAAGCGATCACCCAAACCGGCGCCCGTATGCGCACCTTCAATCAAACCGGGCACATCCGCGACAACAAATGTGCGGAAGTCGCCCATGTCCACGACTCCAAGGTGCGGTTCCAGCGTCGTGAACGGATAGTCCGCGATCTTCGGACGCGCGGCCGACACTGTCGAGATGAAGGTCGACTTTCCGGCGTTTGGAAAACCGACGAGGCCGACGTCCGCCAGTAACTTCAATTCAAGTTGCAGCTCGCGCTCTTCGCCCTTGCTGCCGCTCTGATGGTAACGCGGCGCACGATTGGTCGACGTCGCAAAGCGCGCGTTACCAAAACCGCCGCGACCGCCGCGCGCTGCCAGCCAGCGGGCGCCATCGTGACTGAGGTCGTGCAACAACTCATTCGTGTCTGCGTCAAAGATCTGCGTTCCTACCGGAACTCGAACAATCAAATCTTCACCGGTGTGGCCTGAACGATTTGAGCCTTCACCGTGTAGCCCGCGATTGGCTAAGTGACGCGGGTTGTAGCGCAGGTGCAGCAGCGTGTTGAGCGACGCATCGGCCACCAGGACCACGTCGCCCCCGCGTCCGCCATCACCGCCTGATGGACCACCGCGCGGTACAAACTTTTCGCGCCGGAAAGCAGTAACTCCGTTACCTCCGTCTCCCCCTTGAACGTGGATCTTGGCGCGATCAATAAACATCTAAATTGAAAACGACGCCCGATAGCGCATTCTCTGCTGCTCAGGCGTCGCGATCTTGCTACGGATCTTTTCTAAGCAGCAGTTTGCTCCATGGGGTAAACGCTAATGAACTTGCCGGAGCGGCCTTTGTCTTCAAACTTCACGACACCATCGATTAACGCGAAAAGCGTGTCATCTTTCCCTCGGCCAACATTGTTGCCGGGTTTCCACTTAGTGCCGCGCTGGCGCGCGATGATGTTGCCGCCGAGCACGCGCTCGCCGCCGAATTTTTTCAATCCCAACCGTTGCGCCTGCGAGTCGCGCCCGTTTCGAGATGAGCCAACGCCTTTTTTGTGTGCCATAACGAACTCCGTTCTTGGTTCTTTGTGCCTTGTACCTTGTTCTGCTCGCTGTCTTACCGGTCAACTGTTACGTGGCCCGTTCCGAAGGCGAACAAAGCACCAAGAACTAAGTACAAAAATCAAAACCCTCTTAACCTATGGAATCGATCTTCAAGGTCGTAAAACCCTGGCGATGGCCACGGGTGCGCTTGTACTGTTTGCGCCGCTTCTTCTTGAACACGACGATCTTCTGATCCTTGCCATGAGCGATTACGGTGGCCGAGACCTTCTTGTCTCCGGTGGTTAGCAATGTTTCCAGCTCAACCGAGCTACCAGCTTCGGCTTCCATCGAGGGGACTCGAATCGTCTGGCCGTCTTTGACCAGGTATTGTTTACCGCCGGCTCTTACAATTCCATGTGACATTATCGTTTACCTCTCAGACGCCCTAAATCGCCATAGAAAAGTCGGATATTATAGGGAACGCCAACAAATTCGGCAACCGCGCATCCGGTCAATCCGGATGTTAGGCGCGCTGTACGCCCACTTTGCCGTTACGCGCCAGAAAGTACTCCATAAAGTCAGTTCCGATCTCGCCGCGCCGAAACTTCGGGTCGTCCATAATCTTCTGGTGCAACGGGATAGTGGTCTTAATGCCCTCGATCACCATCATGTCCAACGCTCGCTTCATGCGGGCTATTGCAAGGTCTCGCGTGCGCGCGTGGACAATTACCTTCGCAATCAGCGAATCGTAAAACGGCGAGACACGGTAGCCGGCATAGACGAACGTATCCACTCGAACCCCTGGCCCGCCTGGCAGGTTGAACGCGGTAATCGTTCCCGGCGACGGCGCGAACGTTTCCGGATTCTCCGCGTTGATGCGGCACTCTATGGCGTGCCCGACGATCATCAGATCGTCCTGCGTGTAGCCGAGCGGCTCGCCTTCCGCGATCCGGACCTGGTTACGCACGATGTCCGCTAGCGTCACCATCTCAGTCACGGGATGCTCCACCTGGATGCGGGTGTTCATCTCCATGAAGTAGTAGTTGCCCTGCGAATCCAGCAGGAACTCGACCGTGCCGGCGCTTGAATAACCGAGCTTCTTACACGCGTTAACCGCCGCTTCACCCATGGTCTTGCGCAACTCCGGAGTCAACACCGTTGACGGAGCTTCCTCCATCAATTTCTGGTGCCGGCGCTGGATCGAACACTCCCGTTCGCCGAGATGGATGCATTCGCCGTACTCGTCAGCCAGCACCTGGATCTCGATGTGCCGCGGATGATCGATGTAACGCTCAATGTAGACACTGCCGTCATTGAATGCGGCAGCCGCTTCAGTCGACGCCGTCTCCAGAGCTTTTCCAAGCTCCTGTTCCGAACGCACGATGCGCATGCCGCGACCGCCACCACCCGCGGAAGCTTTGACCATCAACGGGTAACCAATATCGCGCGCGAGCCGTCGTCCCTCTTCTTCGGACGTAATTGCGCCTTCACTTCCCGGCACGACCGGCAAGCCCGCCTCTTTCATCACGCGGCGCGCTTCGATCTTGTCGCCCATCAAACGAATTACGTTAGCGCTTGGTCCAATAAACTTGACGTTGCACGCTTCGCAAATCTCGGCGAAGTAAGCCGACTCTGCAAGGAAGCCATAGCCCGGATGAATCGCGTCGACGTTGAAGATCTCGGCGGTGCTGATGATGCTCGGAATGTTGAGATAACTCTGCGCGGACGGCGCTGGTCCAATGCAGGCAGCTTCATCGGCGAAACGCACGTGAAGCGAATCGCGATCGACGTCGCTATGGACCGCGACGGTTTTGATGCCCATCTCCTTGCAGGTCCAGATGATGCGACACGCGATCTCGCCGCGATTCGCGATCAGGATTTTCTTAAACTTGCGCGGATTAAATGCCATTCACAAAAAAGCACAAATGAATAAAATCATTTGTGCCCAAATAAAGTTATTCCGTTTAGCTACGAATGCCGAAAAGCGGCTGACCGTACTCGACCGGCTGGCCGTTCTCGACATAAACCTTCACTACTTCACCAGCCGCCTCAGCTTGAATCTCGTTCATGAGTTTCATCGCTTCGATGATGCACACCACGGTGTCAGACTCGACGTTGCTGCCAATCTTCACGAACGGATCCGCGCTGGGTGACGGAGAACGATAGAACGTGCCGACGATCGGCGACGCAATAATGTGCAGGTCCTGATCCTGAGCTTCGTCTGCCTTCTTCGTCTCGGGGGCCGGTGGCGCTGACCCATCAGGCGGACGCAGGACTGGATCGATAACTGGAACGGGAATCACCGGTCGATCAGCGACGGCGTTCGGCGCGTTCCCGCCTTCCCGACGGAGCCGCACGCGGAAGTCTTCGCGTTCGAGTTCCAGCTCCGCCAGCCCGTTGTCACGCAGCAAGGCGATCAGTTCGCGCAGCTCGTCCATGTTGACGGAAGCTTTTGCTGCGGGTTCGTTCTGTTCTTTGCGTGCAGCCATGTTTTCTCAGCCCGGCCACGGAGCAGGCCTATTCTTCAGTTTCCTCGGCGGTTTCCGTGGTTTCGCTCTTGGCTGCTTTCTTCGATCCCTTCTTCTTCGCACTTGCGGCTTTCGCCCGCTTCTTCTCGGCTTCAATAGCCGCGATCTCGCGCGGATTGTCTACCAGCTCGATGATCGCGAGCTCCGCATCGTCACCATCACGATGGCCCAGCTTGAGAATGCGCGTGTAGCCGCCGCGACGATCTTTGTAACGCTCTCCGAGTTCATCAAACAAACGCCGGAGTGCCGCCACGCCGGCAGTGCGTGCCGGCTTTAACTGACCTCGCTTGCCGGTCGCCGGACTCATCGCAGTGTTACCTGCATGAAAGAAGCCCGCCGCCTGACGTCGCAGGTGCAACGCACGCACGTCGGAGCCTTCGTCAGAGAAAGCACGAGCGCGGCGCGAAAGCGTGATGGCGCGTTCGACGAACGGACGCAGCTCTTTTGCTTTCGGCAGCGTTGTGGTAATTCGCTCGTCGCGAGAGTTAATCAGGGACGTCGCCAGGTTGCGCAGCATCGAGTGGCGATGCTCGCTGGTGCGACCGAGTTTTCGATGTGCCTTTAGATGTCGCATACTGCCGCCTTACTGGTCCTCTTCACCTTCGAAATCTGACAGGTCAGCGCCATCGCGGCCGCCCGTGCCCGGAATCGGGTTACCCTGCTCGTCAAACTCCATGCCGAAGTCGAGACCCATGCCGTTCAGGATCTCCTTGATCTCGTTCAGCGACTTCTTGCCGAAGTTTTTGGTCGCCAGCATCTCGCGCTCGGTGCGCTGTACCAGATCGCGAATCGTACGAATGTCGGCATTCTTCAGACAGTTGTAAGAACGAACCGACAGTTCGAGCTCATCGACCGAGCGATCCAACTGATCGTTACGCGGCAACGGCGGACGTTCCATCTTCGCGTAAGCGTAGTCGTCAGTGTCTTCCTCGAAGTTGATAAAGATGGACATGTGGTCCTTGATCAACTTCGCCGCAAGACCGATCGAATCTTCCGGTTTAACCGAGCCGTCCGTCCAAACTTCGATCGTCAGCTTGTCGAATTCGGTATTCTGGCCCAAACGCGCAGCTTCGACGTTGTAGTTCACCTTTTTGACTGGTGTGTGGACCGAGTCGATCGGGATGTAACCGAGCGACAGGTCTTCGTCGAAGTTGCGATCGGCGGAGACGTATCCACGGCCGCGCTTGAGACGCATCTCGATGCGTAACGATCCGGCGTCGCTCACAGTCGCGATATGCACTGAAGGATCGAGAATCTCAACGTCGGCGTCAGCCTCGATGTCGGCGGCGGTGACTTCCCCCGCGCCTTCCTTGTTGATTCGGAGCGTCTTCGCCTCGGTGCTGTGTAGCTTAAAAGGTACTTGCTTGAGGTTAAGAATAACGTCGGTGGCATCTTCCACCACGCCTTTGATCGACGAGAACTCGTGTTCTACGCCTTCGATCTTTACTGCTGTGATAGCGGCGCCTTCAATTGAGGAAAGAAGCGCGCGACGTAGCGAATTACCGACGGTCGTGCCAAAGCCGCGCTCGAATGGTTGGGCCGAGAACCGGCCGTAACGTTCCGTCAGCGTCTCCGCATCTGCCGCAAGCCGCCGCGGCATTTGAAATCCCGTCCAAAGATTATTTTGATCCATAGCCATAACGTTTCCAGGTCCTCAGAAAAATGCAAACTGGGCGGACCACGACGACGTGCGCCGCGGTCTGCCAGCGTTAATTACTTGCTATAAAGTTCGACGATTAGCTGCTCGTTGATCATCCGATCAATGTCGTCGCGCACCGGCGTTCCCGAAATGCGTGCCGACATATCGCCGCCGTCAGCCGAGATCCACGAGGGACGTCCGCGGCCAGACGCGGTTTGCCAGGCACCCTCAATGTGAGGGTTCTTTCTGCTCGCCTCTCGCACACTGATGGCGTCGCCCGGCTTTACTTGATAAGAGGGAATATCTACTTTGCGGTCATTCACCTGAATGTGACCGTGATTCACGAGTTGCCTAGCCTGCCGGCGCGAAGTGGAAAAACCGGCGCGATAGACCGCGTTATCCAGTCGCCGCTCGAGCAGGAACAGAAGGTTTTCACCGGTAATGCCCTTCATGCGGGCAGCGCGTTCGAAGTAGTTGCGAAACTGTCCTTCGAGGATGAAATAGATGCGCTTTACCTTCTGCTTTTCGCGCAACTGTTGGCCGTAGCCAACGAGCGCTTTACCGCGCCGCAGCGAGTTGCCGTGCTGTCCGGGCGGTTGCGTTCCGCGTTTCTCAATTGGGCAAGCGGGTTTGTAACATCGATCGCCCTTCAAAAAGAGCTTTGCGCCTTCGCGTCTGCAAAGGCGACACACTGCACTTCTATACCTAGCCAACTAATTTGCCTCCAGTCTAAAGTTAGACGGAAAAGTTTACAGATCAGCGATGCCGATCCTTCATCCTTTGGGTTTATTCACTTACTAACTAAACTCTACGCCGCTTCGGCGGTCTGCAACCGTTGTGCGGAATCGGCGTCGTGTCACGAATCGTCGTGACTCTGATACCAGCATTGGCAATTGCTCGAATCGCCGACTCACGGCCGCCGCCCGGGCCTTTCACTCTCACTTCGCACTGGTGCATGCCGGCTTCGTGGGCCTTCTTGGCCGCTTCGTAAGCTGCTTGTTGCGCGGCGAATGGAGTGCCTTTGCGCGAACCGCGAAAACCACGAGCGCCCGCCGATGATTGCGCGATCAGGTTTCCTTCCAGATCGGTGATCGAGATCATCGTGTTGTTGAACGACGCCGCGATATGGACGATACCGTTCGGAACGTTCTTCTTCTCTTTCTTACGAAAGACTTTTTTCTTTCCGCCTGCTTTTGCCATAAATTCCGTTACTAGTCAGTGGTCAGTGGTCAGTGGTCAGTGGTCAGTGGTCACCACGGACAACTGACAACGGACAACGGACAAGATTCTATTTCTTGCCGGGCGCCTTCTTCTTGGCGATCGTTGCGCGACGTGGGCCTTTCCGCGTACGAGCGTTGGTGTGCGTGCGTTGTCCGCGCACTGGAAGCGCACGACGATGCCGCAGACCGCGATAGCACCCGATATCCATCAGGCGCTTGATGTCCATCTGGACGCGCTTGCGCAGATCGCCTTCGATCTCGCCCTGCGCTTCGAGAATGGCGCGAATGCGGCTCAACTCGTCTTCACTCAGATCGCGAACGCGAGTGTCGACACTGACGCCGGCTTCCTTCAACACCGAACTCGAACGCGAGCGGCCGATGCCATAGATGTAAGTGAGGCCAACCTCGGCTCTCTTGTTGGGCGGTAGATCTACTCCAGCTACACGTGCCATCTTTCCCGATTATCCTTGTCTCTGTTTATGTTTCGGATTTACACAAATCACCCGCACCACGCCTTTGCGGTGGATGACTTTGCACTTGTCGCACATCTTCTTGACCGACGCACGGACTTTCATCGACGTAACCTCTGTCTATTTATAGCGGTATGTAATTCGGCCGCGATTTAGATCGTAAGGAGAAAGCTCCACCAAAACACGATCACCTGGAAGAATGCGAATGAAATGTTTTCGCATCTTTCCTGAAATGTGAGCCAACACCTGATGCTGACTATCCTCTAATTCAACCCGGAACATAGCGTTAGGCAACGTCTCCAGGACTTTGGCCATGACTTCTATCGCCTCTTCCTTCGCCATATCCTCTCTGGTTGATTTAAATCCGCTGCAGCCGACAAACTGCGAATAATACCATCGGCCCCGCCGGTTTTACAAATCCGTGTGCGGGTTAGAGAAAACACGGATTAGACGGATACGGCCTGAGGGGTGCCTGACGAGACCAATGTCAGCACTTCCGGGCCTTCTTCGGTAATTGCAATGGTGTGCTCCACATGCGCACTCGGCTGACCGTCGAGCGTCACGACCGTCCAGCCGTCCGACAGGAGTTTCGTGTAATGAGACCCAAGATTCACCATCGGCTCAATCGCAAAAACGTATCCCGCCTTGATTTTTGGCCCCAAACCCGGACGCCCGTAATTCGGAATCTGCGGATCCTCGTGCATCCGGCGGCCAATCCCATGCCCGACATAGTCCCGGACGACGGAATAACCATGTGCTTCGGCATGTTCCTGGACCGCCCACCCGATATCGCCCAGATGGTTCCCCGGCCGGCACTGCTGGATCGCCCGATCGAGACACTCCTCAGTGACGCGGATCAACTTGAGCCACTCTTCATGCACCTTGCCCACCGGAACCGTAGTCGCTGAGTCGCCGACGAAACCCTCCAGGGTCGCGCCGCAGTCAATCGAAAAGATGTCGCCGTCCTTTAGCTTGTAATCCGAAGGAAACCCGTGAACGATCTGCTCGTTGACCGAAGCGCAGATCGAGTAAGGAAATCCGTTGTAACCCAAAAAGGTCGGCAATGCGCCCGCGTCGCGAATCATTTTCTCCGCCACGCGATTCAGCTCCATCGTGGTAATACCCGGCTCAACCATGTCGCGAAGAGTTTGCAGGACTTTGCCGACGAGCTGGCCCGCCGCCCGCATCTTCTCAAGTTCTCGTTTTGATTTACCGATAATCATGTAACACCCGCCGAAACTTCTTCTCCCTCGTCTCTAACGACTGCCGCGATGTCTTGATAGATGCTCTCACGTTTGCGATTGCCGTCCACGACGCGAAGCAAGTTCTTCGACGCGTAATAGTCGAGCAAAGGACGAGTTTGTTGCTCATAGGTCGCAAGTCTCTTGCGAACGGTTTCCAGATTGTCGTCACCGCGATGCACGAGTTGCGCTTCGGGGTGAAAGTCGCAAACGTTGTCGTGTCGCGGCGGCTTGAAATAGATGTTGTAAATCTCGTTGCACACCGGACAGTTTCGCCTGCCCGTCATCCGCTTTTCAAGTAGATCGCAGGGAACTTCGATCTGGATCGCGACAATGTGTTTGTCCTGTTCACCGGCGAGCTTCTCAAGACTCTTCGCCTGTGCGGGCGTACGGGGAAAACCGTCGAGAATGTAACCCTCTTGCGCGTCGTCTTTGGAAGTGCGCTCTCTGACAAGCTGGATGGTCAACTCGTCGGGAACAAGTTGGCCCCGTTCCATGATCTCCCTGACTTCCTGCGCGAGCGGCGTTTGCGCACCTTTGAGCGAACGAAAAATATCTCCCGTCGAAATCTGCGGGAGATGCAAGCGCTCTTGAAGCAAGCGCGCCTGAGTGCCTTTACCGGCACCAGGCGCACCCATCAGGACGATGATTTTCGACATATGTCAGGCGCGCCGGCCACGCAATCTTCCGCCGCCGCCGAGGAACCCTTCGTAGTTGCGCATC
>DASRPN010000200.1:0-8864 GCA_035646355.1 Pyrinomonadaceae bacterium
GCGTGAGGTTTAAACAAACGGACCATGGATGATCTTCTGGCAGCGCGTTCGCAGATGGCGATGTCGCTCGCCTTTCACATCGTCTTCGCCGCCATCGGTATCGCCATGCCGCTGCTGATGATCATTGCCGAGTGGAAGTGGCTACGCAGTAAGGATGAGATTTATTTGACACTGGCCCAACGTTGGGCCAAAGGCACGGCGATACTGTTCGCCGTAGGAGCTGTCTCCGGAACGGTGCTTTCATTTGAGTTAGGACTGCTGTGGCCGCGGTTCATGGGCTACGCGGGTTCGATCATCGGCATGCCGTTCTCGCTCGAAGGATTCGCATTCTTCACCGAAGCAATCTTCCTCGGCATCTATCTTTACGGCTGGAAGCGCGTGCCGCCTCGAGCACATCTGTTCGCCGGCGCGATGGTCGCCATCAGCGGCGCACTCTCCGGTATCTTCGTCGTCATCGCGAACGCATGGATGAACGCTCCCACAGGCTTTCGCCTCGTCAACGGCCAACCCGTCGATATCGACCCGATCGCCGCGATGCTGAACCCAGCCGCACTGCCACAAACCATTCACATGACGCTCGCAGCATACGCAGCGACCGGCTTTGTCGTCGCAGGCATCCATGCGTTCATGCTCAGACGCGACCCGAACAATCGTTTTCACAAAGCAGCACTCGCTATCGCCCTACTCGTCGGCGGCGTGAGCGCGATCCTCCAACCGCTAAGCGGAGACTTTCTCGCAAAAACAGTCGCGGTAACTCAACCAGTAAAACTCGCCGCGTTCGAAGGTCACTTCGAGACCGAGCAAGGCGCGTCGTTTCGGATCGGCGGCCTTCCAGACGAAGACGCTCGAGTCACTCGCTACTCGATCGAAATTCCCTACGCACTGAGCATCCTCGCTTATGGCGATCCGAACGCCGTCGTAAAAGGCTTGAACGACTTCCCCGCCGATCAACACCCGCCGGTAGCAATCGTACACATCGCTTTTCAGATCATGGTTGCGTGCGGCGTTGCCATGATGCTGATGGCGCTTTGGGGCGCGTGGCGATTTCTGCGCGGACACCGCAACCGTAACTGGCTCAACTCGAAGTGGTTCCTGCGAGCACTTATCGCCGCCGCGCCGCTTGGCTTCATCGGTATCGAAACCGGTTGGATCGTTACAGAAGTGGGCCGCCAGCCGTGGATCATTTACGGCGTGATGCGCACGAGTGAAGCAGTTACGCCAATGCCCGGACTCATCGTTCCGTTCATAACGTTCACACTACTCTACATTTTTCTTGCGCTCGTCACAGTTTGGTTGTTGTTGCGACAGGTCGCGGCAAGTCCAAGCGAACCGGAACCGCCGGCAAAGGAGGCGCGACTTGCCGCTTGAAACAATTATCGCCGGCGTGATGGTGGCGTCGCTCGTGCTTTACGCGCTACTCGGCGGCGCGGATTACGGCGGTGGCGTTTGGGATCTATTTGCTTTCGGACGTCGTGCACGCGAGCAACGCGAGCTGATCGCGCATGCGATTGGTCCCGTGTGGGAAGCTAATCACGTGTGGCTGATACTGGTCCTCGTAATTCTCTTCACCGCGTTTCCACCCGCGTTCGCAGTTATCGCAACGGCATTGCACATTCCGATCACGCTGCTGCTCATCGGCATCGTTCTGCGCGGGACGGCATTCACGTTTCGCACATACGACGTTCAGCGCGACGAGGTGCAACGGCGGTGGAGTCTTGTATTTTCGATTGCGAGCATCATCACGCCGATTCTTTTGGGGATCATTTTGGGCGCCATCGCCTCCGGCAACATTCGCGTCGATAACGGTGTCGTCACCAGCGGTTTTGTGCGACCATGGCTCGCGCCTTTTCCACTCGCGGTCGGTTTCTTTGCTCTCGCATTGTTCGCTTTTATCGCGGCTGTTTATCTGACAGTTGAAGCTGAACAGGGCAACTTGCAGGAAGATTTTCGCTTGCGAGCGTTGCTGTCCGGCGTAGCGGTTGGGTTTCTGGCGTTGATAGTTTTCGTTTTAGCGGGAACAGGTGCGCCGACAGTTCGCGCGGGAATCAGCCGCACGCCGTGGGCGCTCGCGCTTCACATCCTCACCGCAATCTTTGCTATTGGCGCTTTTTACACGCTTTGGACCAGACGTTATCGAGCGGCGCGAGTATTTGCCGCCGGCCAAGCCACGTTGATTCTGCTCGGTTGGGCGTTTGCGCAGTTTCCGTATCTTGTCGAACCTGACATCAGTATTACTTCAGCCGCTGCACCGCAAATCACACTTCGTCTTTTGTTCGGCGCACTCATCGCCGGCGCGGTACTTTTGTTTCCCTCCTACTACTACCTGTTCCGAATATTCAAAACCGAATAAAAAACTGCGGCCCTTTCCTCCATCTTTTTGCGCGTTAGCATAAGAACGTAGTTTCACGAATCGAAAATGTCTTACCGAACGCCTCGCGACAGCAATTCCTTGGAAGTGCAACACTGTTTGTGCTATAAAGCCTGCCCCCCGACGGCCACTCCCCCGACCATGTAAAATAAAAGGAGTTCACTCTCAAATGCTAAGAAAGTTATCTGCCTCGCTTTTCTCGCTGTGCCTGGTTTTTCTTGCAACACCTTTACCCACCTCGGCCCAAGTCGCCGGAACCGTTGGTGGCACGTTCAAATTCATCATGGACGACGAGTTAGTGAAGTCTCTTGAGTTCAGCGCGTCAACTGCTGAACGAGGTGGCGCCACCGGCTTTATGGTATTTACGGACGAGACCAAGGTCCTCGTTATCGATCCCGACGGTGATGGTGAAGGTCCGAAAGAGGACGCAGTTCCGTTTTTCATGAAGGCAGAGTTCGACTCGATGACGATCGAGAAAAACAGGGCTTTGATGAGCGGAATCATCAAAGACTCCAGCCACCACAGTTATATCGGTAAATTTGTGCAGTTGGTTGTCGAAGACAACGATGGTCGCGAACAAGTCGACAAGTTTGTCTGGTCGTTTTGCGAGCCGGAGCCGGGGGGATGGATTCCTTCAGATTTCGAAGTCCCCGGAGATAAAGGCGCGTTCATGAGTTGGTGGTCCACCGACTTCGAGCGAAAAGATGACGCGGGCATACCTTCACCCAGCTTAATTCCAGGTCAACTCAAGGCCTGTAGGAGTTATTCACTTCAGAGTTACGAATTCGCCAATATTTTGAAAGGCGAAGGCGATATAACCATCAGCCAGTAATTTTCGCGTCAAACAGTTTACTTCGGAGGTGATCATGGTCGTTCGATTACGACCTCGATTACCTCCGATTTTCCTACCATCCTACAAACAAGAACCCCGTCGAGTCGTCTCATCGGTTGATGAAGCGTCAGTCCATTTTGCACTTTCAACGGCTTGCCCGCCTCAAATTCGCGCAGATACTCTCCGTCATGCCATTGCATCCTCGTCATTGGCGTGCTTACGGTCGCCTTGCCGCGATGATAGACGCCGTTCGCCTTGTAAGAGGTAATTCCGTCACCCGTTGCGCTTAAATTCGGTTTTCCACCGTCGCTCGTTAGAAGTTCGGTTCGTGGGCCGGAGGACTTCTCTTGCTCCTGTGCGAAGGAGACTGTGCAAAGTACGACGGTAAGCAGTAGCAGGCGGGGGACCATGGCAACCATATTGTCGCACGATCCGTGAGCAATGAGTAAAGAAGTATCACACGCGTGAAGTGTGGTAGAGTCTTGAGCCTCCGCGTTGCTCAGCGAAAACAGATCAGTTTAAGGAGAGCTTATGAAGAAATTGTTAGTTGTATCGTTTGTGGCGATTTTCGGCCTACTGGCGATTTTACAATCCACGAATGGTTCATCGGTGGCGACGTCGGAGGCCGAAGCGCGAGTACCACTCGACAATTACATTCAGGGTCACGCGACCGGCAATGGCGACTTCATGCGCAAAGCGTTTCACACCGACGCGAAGATCATGGCGTTTCGCGACGGCAAGCTCATGAACATGACGGCCGAAGAGTTTGCTTCGCGTTTCAACGGCAAGCCTGCGGCTGATGAAGCGCAGCGCAAGCGCCGGATCGAAAACGTCGAGATCACCGGTAACGCCGGCGTCGGTAAGATCGTGCTTGAGTACCCCACTGTTACTTACACCGATTACATGTCGCTGCTGAAAGTTGGTGACGAGTGGAAGATCGTGAACAAAGTTTTCTACGCCGAGCCAAAAGCAAAACCGTAACGTTTGATCGATGGTGAAGGAAGCCAGTTCGCGTCTTAGTTTAAACGAGAGGGTTGCGCTCCCGTTTCTCGTGAGCATTGGGGTGATACTGTTCGTTTCAGTACTAGGCGTTCGTGCGTGGATCAATAAAAAGACCGCCGTTTTCACAAGCACTACCTCACCGCAAAACACCTACACGGTTAACCTCAAAGGAGCGAAAGGGCGCCCGCTTCTTATCCCGTATTGGGTTCACGCTGACGTCTATAAAATGGGGGAACCCTATGTCGCTGACGTGTTCCTGCACGAGGCTTGGGATGCGTTGGACTTGTCGTTCGAATTAGGTTTTCCGGAGATCAGATGGCCGGCGAACAACGTTGTCGAGTTTTATCGTCCACAATACTTCGAAGACGGAAACGACATTTTTATTGTCCAAAACAGAAGCGGTAAGCCTCTTAAGTCTCTATTCGTCCACGCGGTCAGTACGTTTCTTGTCGTCGATATGAGACCCGCCGCTTCGCTTTCGTTGAAGGCACCGAAAGCGCGCAGTGATTGGCAGTGGATCGTTCTCGAAGGTTTACATGACGACGGGACGAAGATTCCACGGCATGACAAGAGTTTCCGACAGCGCCGGCAAAAAGAAAGCTGCACGTACCTCTTATCCATTTTCGAATCGGGTGCTGCGATTGAACCAAGAACGGCTGGCTGCCAGTAAAAGATAGAACCATATGACTTCAATCAAACAACTTCTCACTATCCTTTCGCTCTCGAGCTACACGATGCGCGATATGTTCTGGCTCAGAAAGAGTCCGTAAACAGGTTACTTCTTAAACAACTTGTTGAAAGCAGCGCGAGCGTCATTCGGAGCGCCGGATGAGGTTTGACGTTCGATTACAGTGCGTGGCGTAAACAACTCGCAGGTGTTGCGCGCGTTCTTGTTCACGATCTTTGCAGTAATTGGTTTATTACATTCAAACCGCGCGCTCGGATCGAAGTACGTGCACTGACGGCACGTATGTAACTCGGCTTTACAGGTTGGACAAGTGCTTTCCGCGCCGATGCTGGTTGCGACTTTAGCGCCGCACGACGAGCACTTTATCGTCTCCCCAAACGCCATCATCTTCGGCGATCGTGGTCCTTCGCGTTCGACTGGCTTTGATTGTGGTTTTGGACTTGGACGTTGCGGCTCGCGATCATTATCCATGTAGCCGCGATGCCGATATTTGCGGTCGCTCATGCCGCAAAGTATAGCAACCCGTGTTTCCTAAGACCTAAGAAAACACGGATTGCCTGGAAAATGGCGACAAGAATCGGCGAGAGCCCTCGCCCATGACGGACGAGATAGGATTCGAACCTATTTTGACCTTGTACTCCACACCTGCATTCGCCATAGGTTGTGTGGAGGGCCGACAAGTAATCAGTCGAGACGTTGATCTTCAAAGGATGTAGTCACGACCAGCATTCGGCCCACCGCAGTTACAACGCCACTGAATTGATCACGCCAATCCAGTGATCATCATTTAGGCGACCGCTTGCGAACTCCGCGATCACGTCAAACACCTGATCCGAGAATCCGCCAACGTTGAGAATGTCCTCACGCTCGCTCGCTTGCACCGTCTTATACGGTTGCACATCGATACAAGCGAGACGGGCGTTTGGATTACGTTGCTTGAACACATTCCACTCGTTCATCGTGGCCGTGCCGCGTCCCGTGCCGGCATCAACCCACGATTCGTTATCCGAAACAAAGAGAACGAAATCGCCCTTGGCCTTGCGGCTGTTAAGCCTCGCCAGCGGCGCACTACAGTTCGTGCCACCACCACCGATCGAAGCCAGACGCTCAGCATTGGTCATGACACTGTCGCGCGGGTTAAGCGCGACCTTGACCACCTTATGCTCGAACGGCAGCACTTCCGCACGCGGATTCTTGCGCAGTACCGCCGCCGCGACGAGTGCCGCAACGTCGACACAGCGCACCGCCGTGCTCGCACCCTCGCGATAACCCGTTACGGGCGATGCCATGGATCCTGAAACGTCCGGACAGACATAAACCTGTCCGTCGATCGAAGGTACATTCTCGAGCGCAATCTCCATTGCATCCTGGAGTGCGCCACAAACTTCCTTCGGGATCTGGTCATTCGCCGAAGCCATCGTGTAAGCGACCATTAACTGGTACGGAAACACGCGTGCCCTGGCGATCGCCTTTGGATCGCGCAGACGATCTGCGACGAGTTGGGCCATCCCCGGCTCCGTGAACACACCATGACGTGCAAACGTGTTCAGGTTCATGCGCGTCATCTGCCATGGAGCGCGACGCGCGATCTCCGTCCACTCCTTCGTGCTCAGAGGCAGCGCCGTCAGCATCTGGAATGGCACGTCCGGCACATCGAGCGATTGACCGTATTTGAATAGTTCGAAGTTGCGAGCAATCTCCGGTAACTTATCGAATGCATAATCGCGCCCGATAAAGTAACCGTACAGCGCTTCGCATGCTTCGTCCTTCGGCTTCGGGTGGACCATCTTCACGATGTCCGTCAACGACGGATCCTGGCCCACGTTGGCCTTGAACAACGCTTCCGGCTGACGAGCATCAAGCCACTCGCGCACCAAACGCTTTGGCGCTGAACCAAGAGACTTACGGCCCACCATGCCCGAACGCATGATCTGCACAAAGTTGCGCAGCATCTTCCCGTTGTCGATCACGCGCGGAAAGATCTGGTTGAGCAACTCGCGGTCCTTCACTGACAGCACAGCGCAAAGCAATGCCGGCATGTCCTTCATGTAACCACGCTCGCGGCAGAACACGGCCGTCTTCGCGATGAATTCGGCATCGAGATCCGCGCACAGTTCCAGCACCTGCTTCAGTTGAGCTTTGGCGCTGACGTAGAACGTCGTGTTCAAACAACCTGTTGCTGCGTACTGGGCCAGTTGATGCTTTGGCGGAAGCGCATACGCCGGAGCGTGCTCTTCATTGCGCGCATTCGTTGCCGGAATCATCTTGCCGATAAGCGACTTGAATAATTTCTTGTTTGCCATTGTTCTTACCTCACATTCCGAACAAACGAAGTACCTGTATTTGCGAAATGTGGCCCCGGGAGAAGGAGTCGAACCTTCAATTTCGAGTTCAAAGCCCGACGTGTTGCCAGTTACACCATCCCGGAAAAACGTTGCGATGCAGTTCCCTTTATTCATTTAGGTGTTGGTCGCGGTGGCGGGAGTCGAACCTGCGTCGCTCGGTTATCAATCGAGTGCTCTTCCCTTGAGCTACACCGCGGTTGGTTGATCCGACGGGGCTCAAACCCGCACTTCACGGCTTAAAAGGCCGCTGCTCTGTCACTCGAGCTCCGGATCAAAAAATGGCTGTGGCGGAGGGACTCGAACCTTCGGTGTCGGATTAACAATCCGATGCCTTACCAGCTTGGCTACGCCACAAAAAATCTGGATGCGGCGACGAGAGTCGAACTCGCATCAACTCGTTTACAAGACGAGCGCTCTGAAGCCGATTGAGCTACGCCGCAATTTTGGTGGACCGGGAGGGACTCAAACCCTCACAAGAAGTTTGCAGGACTTCTATGCTTTCAGTTACATCACCAGCCCATTTGAATTTGGTGGCTGCGGGTGGATTCGAACCACCAACCTCGCGCTTATGAGACGCTTGCTCTATTCCGTTTGAGCTACACAGCCGTTGATCTTTGGAAGCCCGCGGAGGAATTGAACCTCGTGCCTTTCCGCCCAGCTCTTCAAGGTTCGGTTTAGAAGACCGATGCCGGGAACGCGGGCCGAGTAATGGAGGCGATGGTGAGAGTCGAACTCACAACCTTCTGATTACGAAACAGCTGCTCTGCCAGTTGAAGCTACATCGCCGCGCGAATCTGGACGGGGCGTGAGGCCGACGCGCCTCTTCAAACTCCACGGTCCCGACAGTCACCGTTCTGACGGAATGAGTCACGCCCCGATAACCTATGGAATGTCAGTAGTCAGTAGTCAGTGGTCAGTTATTTCGCTACTGACTACGGACTACGAACCACTGACCAACATAAGTTGGTGCCCAAGGAAGGACTCAAACCTTCAACCTCTGGTTTGTAGGACCAGCGCTCCATCAATTGAGCTACTCGGGCATGAATTTGGTGGTCGGAGTTGGAATCGAACCAACCTTTCGAGTTTTTCAGACTCGCGCTAATCCATCTCAGCTATCCGACCTTGGAACTCCTGGCAGGATTCGAACCCGCAGCATCGACGTTCGAAGCGTCGCACTCTTCCAGTTGAGTTACAGGAGCAGTGATTAAGAATTGGAGCGCGCGGTGAGACTCGAACTCACGAATACCGGATTTGCAATCCGGCGCCTTAGCCGCTTGGCGACGCGCGCTGTCTTGGAACGGAAGGAGAGATTCGAACTCTCGAGTCGAGTTTGGAAGACTCGCATGTTTCCAGCTACATCACTTCCGCATGAATGAACGAAATGGTCGGGGAGGACAGAATTGAACTGTCGCCACGAGTTCCCAGGACTCGGATGCTCGCATTACACCACACCCCGAAATTTGGTGCGCCAGGTGAGACTCGAACTCACAATCCCCTGCTTAAGAGGCAGGTGCCTTGCGGATTTGGCTACTGACGCATGGCGGAACTGAACGGACTCGAACCGTTATCGGCTTGGTTGACAACCAAGTGCCTCACCTCTCGGCCACAGTTCCGTAAGTGCCCCGAAGC
>DASRPN010000201.1:0-9667 GCA_035646355.1 Pyrinomonadaceae bacterium
TGTGTTTGGTATATTCGAGCGGAATCATCTATGAAGCACTTTAAAACTCGTGTTTTGCTGCCGGGATTGTCGATCGTCGTTTGTGTAGCGGCCTCATTAATAGACCAGAGCGCCGCTCCTCGTCAAAACACCCCGCCGAAACTTGCCACTCGCGAAGAGGCATATCGCGCGAATAACATCGGCGTCGCCCTGCTCGAACAATACAAACATAAAGAGGCCGCGGACGCGTTCCGACGCGCCTTGCAACTCGACCCGGCATTGGCGATCGCGCGAATCAATCTCGGGATTGCACTCTTCAACGTGCCGGAGCTTCCGGCTGCGCAACGTGAACTACAAACCGCCGCCACCGCCGCGCCGAATGCGCCGCAGCCGCACTACGTTCTGGGCCTGCTGGCGAAAGCGCAAACCAAACCTGCCGAAGCGATCGTCGCGTTTCAGAAAGTGCTCGCGATCGATCCGCAGGATGTTGGCGCGAGTGTGAACCTTGGTCAGATCTACGTGCAGCAACGTAAGTACGCGCAAGCGATCACGCTGTTACGTACTGCCGTCGTCGCCGAACCTTACAACACGACCGCGCTTTACAACCTCGGAATGGCTTTAATGCGCAGCGGTCAAGCTGAAGAAGGGCAAAAGATGATTCAGCAGTTTCAAACGTTGCGTGAACGCGGCAGCGGCACCACGTTGGGAACGAACTATCTCGAACAGGGCCGCTATGCTGAAGCGATCTCGTCGACGGGTTTGGAACCAGGTCTTGTCGACCCGAATCCACCGGAGGTCAAGTTTACGGACGTAACAGCCACTACGCTTCAGGGGAGTAATTGGCCGCCGGATACTGAACTTGAACCGAACAACGGCGCCGCGGTGTTGTTCGACAGTGACTTGGACGGCGATCTCGATCTGTTTGAAGTGGCGGGCTTGCGCGAACGTTTTGCACTGAACGATGGCTCGGGGAAGTTTGTTGATTTCACGCACGTTAATTTCACACAAGACTCTCGGGCGCTCGCGAAAGCAACCGCTGGAGGCCGCTCGAGTGTGATTGCCGGCGACTACGACAACGATGGACGCCCCGATCTGTTCATCGTTCACGCCGGATTAGCAACCCTTTATCACAATGACGGCAACGGCAAATTTTCTAACGTTACTTTGGCGGCGAAAATTCCCACGCATCTAGCAAGTTCGGGAGCAACTGCTTTCGTCGATTACGATCACGACGGCGATCTCGATCTCTTCATCGGCGGTCAGTCGCATCTCCTGCTGCGAAACAACGGTGATCGTACGTTCACAGATCAAACCGCTGAGGCGAAACTCGTTGACAAAGTAACGGCGAGCGCTGTTGTCCCCACCGATTTTGACAACAGACGCGATGTCGATCTTCTCGTTGCTTCATCCGAGAAAGTTTCTCTGTGGCGAAACATGCGTGATGGCACGTTTCGTGACGTCGCAGCGGAGCTTGGTCTTGAAAAGTATAAAGAAGCGAGCTGTGTTGCAGCCGGTGATGTCGATAAAGATGGGTTTACAGATTTCTTTTTCAGCAACATCGGTTTGGCGACGTATTTCGGCAAAGGACGTTTTGTAACGACTGTTCCCCAGCAGGGCTCGCTGAACGCGAACGCGTGCCAGTTTCTCGACTACGACAATGACGGCCTGCTCGATCTCGTAACAGCTACTGATGCTGGAATTCAGGTTTTACGGTTGGCCGGCGGTAGAGTCGTCGATGCTGCAAAAGGCCTACCAACCACACGCGCGCTTGTTCTTACGTCCGGCGATCTCGACAACGATGGCGACACAGACCTGGTATTTGGAATTCCGGGTGGTGGGTTAAGAGTCGCGCGAAACGACGGCGGCAACGTCAATCGGTCATTGCGAGTAGGGCTGGCGGGACGAGTTAGTAATCGCACCGGCGTCGGCGCGAAGATTGAAATGCGTTCCGGAAGTCTGGCGCAGAAGATCGAAACCTATTCGGCGTTTCCCGCGCCCGCGCCTGCTGACGTTGTGTTTGGTCTCGGTAGGAGAACTGGTGTTGATGCAGTGCGCGTGTTATGGCCCGCGGGGATCGTACAGGCGGAAACAGAGATCGCGAGTGGAACAAAGACCGCGCTGTCAGTGTCGCTCACGGAATTGGATCGAAAGCCTTCGTCGTGTCCTTATTTGTATGTCTGGAATGGCGAGCGCTTCGTGTTTCTAACCGACTTTCTCGGTGGCGGCGAAATGGGCCACCTCGACGCGCCGGGTATTTACAACACACCCGACCCGGATGAGTACGTCCGCATCGACGGCGATCTCTTGAAGCCGCGCAACGGGCGTTACGAGCTGCGCATTACTAACGAGCTCGAAGAAGCGGTGTTTCTCGATCACCTCCAGTTGATCGCCGTCGCACACCCGCGCGGCGTAGAAGTTTATCCAAATGAAGGACTGACAGTTCCACCGCCAGGTTTCAAACTTTTCAGAACTCGCAACGCGCAACCGCCACTGTCGGCTGTCGATGAACACGGTCACGACGTGCTGGCACGGATCGGCAACGTCGATCGCCAGTACCCTGACGATTTCAAGCTTCATCAGATTCGCGGTTACGCCGACGAACACACGCTGACGTTGCAACTAAACAAACACGCCGGGCGAACTTTGCTGCTGATGACGGGTTGGACCGACTACGCCTGGTCCAGCGACAACCTCGCGGCTTCTCAAAGCGGCAAGAGTCTCAAACTCCCGGCACTGCAAGTAAAAGACAAACGCGGTCACTGGCAGACCGTAATCGAAAACATCGGCATCCCGGTCGGGCGACCGCAAACGATCGTCGTCGATCTCACCGGAAAGTTTTTGAGCGAGAGTCGTGAAGTTCGTATCGTAACGAACATGCGCATCTACTGGGACCAGATCCTCGTAGACACTTCCGCCGGTGATTTCCCGACGCAGTTGACTCGACTCACGCCATCCGTCGCCGACCTTCGCTGGCGCGGCTTTTCGCTCGAGCACTCACCCGACACTCGTCAGCCGATGACTTACGATTACAAAAAGATATCGTTTAGCTCGCCGTGGAAAGTGATGACCGGACGCTACACACGCGAAGGCGACGTGCGCGAGTTGCTCAATACTTCTGACGACATGTTTGCGATCTCGCGTCCGGGCGATGAATTCATTCTCTCGTTCGACGCGGCTAAACTTCCTCCCCTGCCTGAAGGGTGGACGCGCACGTTCCTGCTCTACGCCGACGGGTTCAGCAAGGAGATGGACATCAACTCCGCGAGCCCGGATCAGGTTGGACCACTGCCGTTTCACGGCATGAGCAAGTACCCGTACATTTGGCCCGAGCGTTACCCGTTAACACCTGCGCGCCGCAGGTACCTCGAAACGTACAACACGCGCGTCGTCACATCACCAGTGCCGTCCATCGGAATAGAATTGGTAGGTCGCAAGTAATGGAACACATCAGGTACTCCGCGGCCGCGTGCCAGACAGACGTTTCGAACCCGCTCGATCGCCGATCGATGCGCGCGAACACCGATCGCATGCTGTCGATGATCGACTCGGCAGTCGCGGGCGCGGCGCCGTTTCTGCCAGTTCGATTAGTTGTGTTTCCGGAGTTTGCGCACGCCGCGCCGGTCTTCGCTACTGTTGCAGAATTGCTCGACAAACTCGCAATTCCGATCCCAAACGAGCATACCGAGCGCCTGCAACAGAAAGCCAAAGAACACGATATCTACATTCAAAGCGGGTCGATGCTGGAGGTCGATCCGAAGTGGCCCGGTCACGTCTTCAACACGACTTGTCTCGTTGGCCCACAAGGACTGATACAGAAGTTTCGCAAGGTGAATACGTGGATTCCGTACGAGGTCCACACCAGTCCGCATGATCTGCCTGACTACGACGAGCCGCTGTTCCCGGTCGCCGACACACCTATCGGCAAACTCGGTTGCGCGATCTGTTACGACTGGTTGTTTCCGGAAGCGTTACGTCAGTTAGCGGCGAATGGAGCGGAGGTTTTGATTCGCGTGTCGGCCTACATGGATCCGTGGGGCGCCACTGAACCGATGGCCTGGTGGTCCATCGTCAATCGCTGTCGCGCAGTCGAGAACCTCGCGTACGTGGTGGCGGCCAACCAGGGCGCCAGTTTGAAACATTATCCGCCATATTCGTGGCCGGGCGGTAGTCAGATTGTAGACTTCGACGGACGCTTGCTCGCCGAAGCATCACCTGGACCAGGCGAGCGGATCGTCGTCGCGCCGATCGACATTTCCGCATTGCGTCACGAACGCGGGTCGCGCCGCGGTCATCACATGCTGGCCCATCTCCGGACCGAGGCATACCCGGTCTATCAGCATCATCAATATCCACCCCAGATCCGTGAAGATTCCGATCCGCTGAGTTACGAGAAAAACAATCAGCTCATCGACGACGCAAAGTCACACCTTGAGAAAGATCCGGCGTCGATAAAGGATCCACATCAGACCTAGCCACACCAGCACAAATGCAATTGCAAACGCAAGGGAAGAGTTTACCGGCGACGCCCACGTCGCAAACGCGTTGCGGTAGATCCATGCGCCGAGCGGCGTCCCCTGAATTTTGATCGTGCCGAACAGATCTGCCATTAGTCCCGCCCCGACATAGAGCGCAATCGCATTCATGCCGAAGATTTCAAAAGGCTTGGCCCACCGGCCGTAACCCTTGATGTCGATCAACCAGTAACAGAAGGCCAAAAACTGCAACGCCAAACCGCCGCTAAACAAAACATACGAACTGGTCCAAAGCGCTTTGTTAATCGGGAAGAACGAGTTCCACGCCCAGCCGAGAGCGATGCAAACGGCGCCCGCGACAAACATCCCGGCGACTTTTTCAAAACGCGTTTTCTCGCTGCGCAACCAGTGGCCCGTCAGCACACCCAACATCGCTGTCGCCACGGCAGGTATCGTGCTCAGTAAGCCTTCCGGATCGTAAACCTTCGCCTGCCGCCAAACATGATTTGGACCAAACACGACGCGATCGATAAACGATGGCAGACTTCCTTCTTTCGTCAGATCGCCGGCCGCGTAACCCGGTGCGGGAATGTAATTCACTATCAGGCAGTAAAGGATCAGCAATCCGATCGTGATCGCGATCTGCGTGGCGATTCGCGTGTTGAGAAAAATGATGGAGGCGAAGAAGTAGCAGACCGCGATTCGTTGCAACACGCCGGGAATACGCAACTCCCCGATGTTGAAATGCGGAAACGCGTTCAAAAATAAACCGATGGCGAAAATGATTAGCGTTCGCTTGATGACCTTCAGATAAAGATCGCGCTTGCTGCCGCCACGTTCGACGCGGCTTCCAAAAGCCAGCGGGATCGCGACGCCGACGATGAAGAGGAAGAACGGAAAAACAAGATCCGTCGGCGTCCACCCATGCCACTCCGCGTGCCTGAGCGGCCAGTAGATGTGTTGCCATGTTCCCGGATTGTTTACCAGGACCATTCCGGCAATCGTGATACCGCGAAAAACGTCGAGTGATACTAAACGCCGGGCGTCGGTCAGCGGGGGAGTGTTCGTCATGACACGGGATTCTACGGATAACGCAACAACTCGTCTAATTGATCGCCGGGTAACGTCTCGACAGGGTCCATGCCGCGCCGAAAGATTCGTGCGCCCGTCGAGCCTTTCAAAATCGTTGTGCCGTTCTCGCACCGAGCGATTGCGCCTTCGCGTAAGGCAAGTACCGGCGTGTCGTTCTCTTCCAGAAACTCGAGTATTCGCTTCTCACGTGTTTCACCCATGTGCTTCGAGTTTGGATCGGGATCGAGATAGTGCGGGTTGATTTGAAACGACACGAGTCCGAGTGCGTCGAACGAAGGAGGCTGAACGATTGGCATGTCGTTGGTTGTCTTGATCGTTGGGCCGGCAACGTTCGAACCGGCGCTCGAACCGATGTATGGCATACCTGCGGCAACGCGTTGCCTTATCGGGTCGAGCAGCGACTGATCGTGAAGCGTCTTCAACAAGCGAAACGTATTGCCACCGCCGATGAAGATAGCGTCAGTGTTATTTATCGCCTCAAAACGATCGACCGCATTGTGCACTGAGGTCAATTCGTAACCCATCTTCCTGAATCGATCGCGCGCTGTTAACGCGTAAGCGTCGCGATCGTAAAGCGCGAACGGAACGAAGAGCACGCGTTTGAGATCGCCCAGAAAATCGCGGATCTCTCCTTCCGCGTGATCGAGATAGCCGCTGCCGTGGAGGGTAGAGTTGCTTATCAATAAAATTCGTGACATGTTTTTGCCGCCTATTGAATCACAATGCAGACTTACGAAACAGACTTGTTGATCATCGGCGCCGGCCCGTTCGGTCTCGCGATCGCGGCGCAAGCCTCGCATGTGGGAATCGATCACCTGATCGTGGGCAAGCCGATGGAGTTCTGGCGAAAGAACATGCCGCAGGGAATGCTTTTACGATCGGCCTGCGATTGGCATCTCGATCCTGTCAACATTCACACGATCGAGAAGTTTCTTGAATCGCGCGGGCAAACGTCTCACGACGTCGAACCGCTTTCGCTCGATTTCTATCTTTCGTATGCCGAGTGGTTTCAAACGCAGAAACAGATCACAACGCTGCCGTTACATATCCAGCGATTAGATCACGCGAAGAATTTTATTGCGACAACGGCCGGCGGCGACACGATCCACGCGAAAAAGGTCGCACTCGCGCCAGGCTTCAAACACTTTGCGAACATTCCTGTGGAAGTGAAATCACGTTTGCCTGAGGGACGCTACTCGCATACGTGCGAGTTCACCGACTTCTCCTCAGCAGCGAAGAAGCGTTACTTGATCATCGGCGGGCGGCAAAGCGCTTTCGAGTGGACCGCGCTGTTGCTCGAAGGCGGAGCAAGCCGTATCTACGTTTCACACCGTCACGACACACCATCGTTTGAAAAATCGGATTGGTCGTGGGTCAATCCACTCGTCGATGCGATGGCTGACAATCCTGGCTGGTTTCGTCGCCTGTCGCAGACGGCAAAGGACGAGGTCAGTCGAAAACAGTGGGCCGAAGGCAGACTAAAACTGGAGCCGTGGCTGGCGCCTCGCATCGCAGACAACCGCGTCAGAGTTTTGCCTAACACTGAAATTATTAAATCCATCGAACAGAATGAAGAGTTGGTTGTGACGATGAGCAACGGTGAAGAGGTCGTCTGCGACGAGGTCGTCTTCGCAACCGGTTACAAAGTCGACATAGCGCGAGTGCCCGTTTTGTCGTCCGGCAACATCCTCGCTCAACTCGAAACGCGCAATGGTTTTCCAGTTCTCGATGATCACCTGCAAACGTCCCTGCCCGGACTCTTTATCACCAGCATGCCGGCGATGCAAGACTTTGGGCCATTCTTCGGATTCACTATCGCGGTACGCGTGTCAGCAAAACTGATCTGTGGCGCAATTACTTCTTCCCTGACAGCTTCGCGATAGCGTGAGCGAGTTCATTCAAGTTGATCGGCTTCGAGAAGTGTAACTCGTAACCTGCATTGAACGCGTACGGAGCTGTCCGCCGCTGACACATACCGTCGAGAACTGTCCAGAATTGAGGGCACGTATCAAAGAACAAAAGGTTCAAATAACAACAGATCTAAAGTAGCACTACCAATATTTGGGTCGTGTCTTAGTCTGCTCTGCATACTCTGCGTTCCTCCGCGTCTCTGCGGTTATATGTTTTTGCGGTTCTTTTACCGCAGAGCCGCAGAGCACGCAGAGATGCGCAGAGACGTAAGGACCCTGCCGTTATTTGCCATCCGGCGCGGCTAGATCTTGCTCGATGGCCTGATGAATCTTGTCGGTCGTGCCGAGGAGGACCAGTACGTCGTCGACGTCGATCATCGTTTCCGGACCGGGATTGATCTCGGTGTGGCCGTCGTGAATGACTGCAATAACAGAGACACCCGTCTTTGTTCGTAGCTTCAACTGACCAATCGTTTTGCCGGCAGCCGGCGAATCCGACGGCATGATGAATGTCTCCGTAGCCGCTGAACCCAACGCCTCCGCGATGTCGATCAGTTCAACCATCGGCAACGTCGGCAGGCGCAACATCTCGTAGCCTTCACCCCTGATTGCCGCAGCCTGTCGTTGAATGATGTGACGCGGGATGCCGAGTTTCGCTAGGACGCGCGAAAAGATCTCGATACTCGTTTCAAACTCTTCTGGAATGACTTCGTCCGCGCCGAGATCGCGGAGGTCGGTAATCTCGGACATATAACGCGTGCGCACGATAATGTGTATATCGGGATTCACCTCGCGGCCGACCGAAACCGTGTGACGCGTGGCGGCCGGATCAGATATTGCCAACACAAGCACGCGCGCATTGTCGATCCCGACGTGATGCAGCACCTCGCGCCGCGTTGCGTCGCCATAGATCACACGCTCCCCTTCAGCACGAGCGCTCCGCACTGCATCGGCGTTTAACTCCAGCACGAGATACGGCACCTTCGTCCTGCGTAATACCTTCGCGAGATTGCGACCATTGAAACCATAGCCGACGATGATCACATGTCCGTTCATTTCACCGTCTTCCGGCTGATAGCTCGCGACGGTTGGCTCCAGCGCCGATGATCCAAACAACGATTGCACCGCGTAGCCGATGCGCGGCGCCGCCTTGATCAAAAACGGCGTCGCGATCATTGAAATAATCGACGCAGCCAGGAAACGTTGATAGTCGAGCTGGGGAAGCAGACCTTCCTGTACGCCGGTCTTCGCGAGGATGAAGGAGAACTCGCCGATTTGCGAAAGGCCAATCGCCGTCATCGTCGCAATGCGCAGGGAATAACCAAGCGTGCGTACGACAGCGAGCACGATCAGCGCCTTAACCGCAATCAGAGCCGCGACCAGGAGAATGACGGCGAAGATGTTTGAGGCCAGCGCGCCAAGCGACAAGAGCATTCCAATCGAAATGAAAAACAGGCTGTTGAAGACGTCGCGGAACGGTAGAATGTCCGCAATGATCTGATGGTTGTACTCCGATTCGGAAAGTACCATGCCGGCGATGAACGCCCCGAGGGCGAGTGAGAGTCCAAACTGCGCGATCAGAAACGAAGTGCCGAAACAGATCAGCACAACAGAGGTGATAAACACTTCCGGACTGCGCAAGCGGACGATGTGATGCAACATGTAAGGAATGACCCTGCGCGTCGCCAAATAAATAACGGCAATAGCAATGATTGCGGTCGCAAACGTGATGACGATCTGAGAAGTCGAACCGGCATTGCGACCGCTCAGTATAGGAATCAACAGCATCATCGGCACAATACTGAGATCCTGAAACAGTAGTATTCCTACAGCGGCGCGTCCGTGCGGCGCATCGACCTCCGCGCGATCGATATAAGTCTTCAGCACGATCGCCGTGCTCGACAGTGCATAAAGAAAACCGAAGAAGATGGCCTGACTGATCGATCGGCCTAAGGCGTAAGCAATACCTGCTACGACCAGAATCGAGAGGAGAACTTGCAGAGTTCCACCCAGCAGCACCAGCCGCTTCATTTCGAGCAACCGGCGAAGCGAAAACTCGAGGCCGATCGTAAACAGCAGCAGCGCGACTCCGATTTCCGCCATCAACTCGATTGCTTCTACGTTTTGGAGGAGCCGGAGTCCATATGGACCAATCAGCACGCCGGTAATCATGAAACCGGCGATGGTGGGCAGGCGCAGCCGGTGAAAGATGAA
>DASRPN010000202.1:0-7566 GCA_035646355.1 Pyrinomonadaceae bacterium
TCGAACCGCTTCCCAACCTTAACGCCGGCAACCACCTGACTCATGTTCCCGGCATTGCGGCAAAAATCGCACTCCCGTGGAAAGAAATAACCCGCCGTTTCAAATGCAAGACTTCGGTTGAGGTTGAAGGTAAGGCGCGCGCCCACACCTGGCTCTGTTTGTGAACCGCTAAACCCGTCTCGTTCGAGCGTGCTGAACTCGGCTGCAACCTCAAACTTCGGCAGGTCCTGTGTTTGCGCAAGCGCGGACACCTGCGTGACCAACAAAAAGCTAACTGCCAGCAAAACAAATCTGCGATTCATAATTGATCTCCTCAATGAGCACACGTATGCCTTGCTTCACCAAATCGCGTTCGGCGAAAGCGTTCGTTTAACGACCGTTCTGGATGGGAGACTTAAGGACGCCTTATGGATTCTTGGGGTAGCAGGTGGTCCATACTTTCGGCGCCACCAACCATCATTCGCGTGGGAGCAACGACGGTGTCTTTCTTCCGGCCAGGAAAGTTGCGCAGCAACGTTATACCCCGGCTTGTCAGTAATCGATCTTCGAGCTTCTCGAGCATGTTCGGACTCTTCGCAATTTTCGGCGTAGCCGCCGCACCAAACCACGGCGTGTAGTCAGGATCATGCAACACCCACAGGTTCCACACGCCGCCGGTCGATAGGATCGAGTCGCCCGAGGTCCACTCATAAAACTCGCGGTTGAATTCGAACTCAATCCGGTTGTCGTCGAGCAATCCGATTTTTTGAAACGCGTATCCCTCGCGAGGAACGAGCGAGAAGATGAACCGCCCGCGGTCGGGAATGTAGATCCAAAGCAACGAACCCTCGCATCCGATCTTCGACTTACTCTTGCCGACGAGCAGCCCATCAATCATCAGTTCATAACTCTTAACCGCAAGTGAAACGGCATCGAGCGTGAAATCCTTCGGCGCCACTTCGAGATATTTCTCACGGAGGATGGACCGATCGAATGTCACTTTTACGACGTCGACGATCTTCACACCCGATTCGCGATTGACGAGCAGCTCGAGTGAAACCGCGTCGCCATCGTCGAGCGTCTGCGTCGTTGTTGACTTCGGGAACGTCGCAAAGCCTTCGTGGGCTCGAAGCGGCGCTGAATCTTTGAGGAACGAGCGGCGAAAGGCTTCGTCTGCCGGAAGTACGGCAAGGTTGAACTTCTTCGTCACCGGATCGGAGTCGATCGCGAGATCGTAGGCGAAGACAACGCGACTCTCGGCGTCCGTAAGTACGCGATGGATGACACGGTTTTCGCCGGCGATGGCTTGCGCAAACAGCAGCGCCGATAGTTGGTTGTCTTTCATTTGCCCTTTCGCAGCCCCGGAAGTTTCACTTCTAAAGGCGACGAAGCCTCCTGTGGCGATCGGCAATACGAGCTGTCGCTTCGCGGGACTTTGCGCCACGGCCGTCAAGGCCAGGCAATGAAAACAGACCAAAAGGATCCATAGCTTACTTCTCATTCGCGGATCCTCCTTTGATGACTGTTAGTTTCACTTCTTCCGCCGGTGTAAAGCCTTGCAGAGTTGCAAGCGCCGGATCGCTGGGAGCTGCGGCCGTTGTTCGTCGCGATCGTGTCGGGCGTCTTTCGCGATCGCGATAAACAATACGCTCCACTGTCTTTTCCTGGACTACGGGAACTTCGACCGGCACTTGCACGATCATAGGTTCAGCCGGAACGCGGATTGAAAAAACAAATGCGAGCGCCAGGATCAAGGCGGCGGCAATTCCGACTGGGACGGGGACCGGAATTGAGTAAGCGAAGAGTCTTCTTAGAACCGATGGACGAGTGTACTGGCCCGGCACGACGCGCGGCTGCTGCGCGGCACGCAGTCGTTCTTTGAGGCGCGCGTGATAACCGGGCCAATAGCTCTCCGGCGGCGTTGCGGTTTCGATCAATCGGGTGGTGACGCGCAGCGTGTCACTGAGTTCGCCAAACTCCTCGCGACATTCCGCACACGCGCGCAGATCCTTCGACAGGACCACGCGCGGATCGACCCCGTCGAGAAGAAGCTCGGTCAAACGCTCCCGTGTTGTCTTGCAGTTATGCATTTAAAAACTCCTGATCAGCATTCAGCGGCGATACGAGTAAGACGCTCGGGTTCGTCCTTTTCACTATCCAACTTTACACGCAGTTTAGCGATCGCGCGCGACACGCCTTTTTTTATCGTGCCCGATGAGCAGTTCATCGCGGCGGCGATTTCGTCGTACGACATTCCTTCGTAATGTCGCAACAGAAACATCAAACGCTGCGAGGGCGTTAGCTCCGAGAGTGCGCTTATCACTGTTTCGAAAAGCACTTTGTTGTAAACAGTCTCGGCGGATGTGGAGCGCGACTCGAAAACTGTGTCGGAATCGGAGTCGATCAGTTCGATGACCGTAGTCTGCGCCTGCTGTCGAAACGAGCTCGATCGCTGGTGATTGAGAAACGTGTTGATCGTGATCCGGCGCAGCCAGGTATAGAAAGACGAGTCAGACCGGAAACCGGCGAGCGCCTGGTAGGCCTTGAGCCACACTTCCTGCGACAGATCTTCCGCATCCTGCGAGTTTCGACAGTAGTGAAACGCAAGCAGGTAGATTCGCCGCGCGTAACGTTCGGCAAGTGAGCAAAACGCGTTCGCGTCGTCGGCCTGAGCGCGACGGATTAGATCGGTCTCGTTGTCAGTCACCGTCGTCATAGACACGGAACGGCCGATTTGGTTGGCCTCGCGAGGTAGCACCTGAGTTAATCTGTGTGCCTGTGCGTAAGATACTACAAAGTGATGTTTTGGTGGCCTGTATGCGCGCCTATGTGATCGCCTCTGTGCTTGCCTCTGTGCTCGCTGGGATGGTCCGTGGACAGGAGATCCGCCCGGAAGATGTGATCCGGGTCAAGACGTCGCTCGTCAACTCGCCCGTGCTGGTGATTGGCCGCGACGGCAAGTTCGTTCCCAACCTCCGGCGGGAAGATTTTCAGGTGTTTGAGAATGGTGTCAAACAGGAAATCGCCTATTTTGCGCGAGTCGACAATCCTTTCACAGTCGCCCTTTTGATCGATACCAGCCGTTCGACCATATTCAACCTTGCCGACATTCAGCACGCGGCGCTCGCTTTTGTCGATAGGATGCGGCCGCGCGATCGTGCGGTCGTAGTCTCGTTTTCTGATGACTTCAACGTGCTAAGCGAGGCGACGAGCGATCGCGAAACTCTGCGTCGCGCGATCGGGAGTATTCGACCGGGCGGTGGCAGTCGCGTCTACGATGCGATCCATTCACTAATCGAGGAGATGAACCGGATCGAAGGTCGCACCGCGTTGATTCTGTTTAGTGACGGTGTTGATAACGACAGCCAAAAAGCTACGCTCGAAAGTACGCTGCGGAAGGTTGAACGAAGCGACACGTTGATCTATCCGGTTCAGTTCAGCACTTACGACAGGATGAAGTCGCGAGCTCCCGCGCAAAGTAAACTGCCGGCAGAAGGGACAGGGTTTAGCGAACAGGATTACCGGCGTGCTGGAGCGTACTTACGAAGACTCGCAGACACGACGAGCGCCGGAGTCTATCCGGCTGCTGAAATTAGCGACTTAGACCACGCAATCTCGAGCATCGTCGACGAATTGCACAACGAATACAGCATTGGCTACTACCCGAGTAACAGAGGCCGCGCTGGTGAACAGCGACGCGTCGAGGTGCGTGTGAATCGTCCGCAACTGGTTGTTCGTGCACGCACCGGTTATGTAGTTGATCAATCGGGAGCGGTAGTTAGAACAGCGAACATGCAGCGCGCGTTACCGCCGACGACGGTCGAGAGTGACGCATCGCTGCCCGTGAGGCGGACCGATGACGTTGGTAAGACGACGAACGAAGGGCGATGGATATGCAAGAGTACGAATCCACCGATCAATATGGTTATCGTGAAGGAAGGGTTTGTTTCACATTGCCCGAAGAGCCTGCGCGGGAGTGAAACGAATGCGTGGTTCATCAAGAAGCCCGGGGGCAGCGAGACGATGTGCAAAGCTTTTCTGGCCTGGAAAGATCGTGAAGTCGCGGCGGCGCCGCTGCCGGAAGGCTATGTCGTGAGCGGCGAAGTAAAGTCACCTGCGTGTGGAAACAGCAGCAATCCGGAAATCACTACAAACGCGTGGGAGATCCGTTTGCCGGGCCCGAGTGAAATCGTTTGCATGGGATTTCCGCTACCGCGTGGTTACGTCATGATCGGCGAGCGGTTCCTCGCCAAATGTCCCGTCAGGGCCACCGACACAAACGCCTGGCTAATCCGCGCGAAATAAACTACCGGTTAGTTCTGTTCTTGCCCAACGGCCGCATCGCCGGTGTCGATGGACGGTTCGTACTCGGCGTCACCGCATCGCCTCCGATGTGTTGCTCTGAAGCGTCAGCAAACATGCGATTGCCTTTCTTTCTGACACCGCGCAAAGCCGGAGTCTCTTCCATCTTTTCTCGGTTTTGATCGGGATGCCCGGCAAATCCGGTTTGCTGTCCACGTGGTTTCTGGGGCGTGCCGACTTTGTGCTGGTCCTTGCGTGTTCCCATTTCTTAATCCTTCCTCTTGCTCGTCCCGCTCTTCCGTCCTAATGACCACTTCAACATCGGTGGTGTGATCAACGTCGTAATAATAACCATGATCACAACAGCCCCGAAGGTCGCGGGACTGATCACCGGTTCATTCATACCACCGGGCGACGGCAACATCAACGTCGCTCCAATTCCAGCAAAGATCAAACCAACTTCACCGCGCGGAATCATTCCCAGTCCGACTGCCAGACGATTAACACCGCGCTCCACCACTCCCAACGCACAGATCTGCTTGCCGGCTATTGCCGCGATTGTGAGCACGGCCGCGAAACCAAGAATGTCAACGCGCGCGAAGAGTCGTAGATCGACCCTGAGCCCCATCAGCACAAAAAATATTGGCACTAACACCGTGCTAACCGGTTGCAACAGATCGTGAAGATTGCGCTCAAGGCGTCCACCGCTTGGCTTGTAGTGAACTTCGTCCAGAATCAAACCCGCGGCGAATGCACCGACGATTGGCGCTAATCCAACCTTTGCCGCCGCCCACGCGAGAAATAAACAAAACGAGATCGCGAGCGTTAGCAAAACTCCTCGCGATTCCAATCGACCGGCGCCACGCAACAAACGCGGCATCAATAGGTGACCAATCGCGATCGAGGCGATCAAGAACGCGATCGACTTGACCGCGATCAACCCAACGTCAACTCCGGAAAGAGAGCCACCCACTGCGGCCGCCCTGATCGCACCGGAAACAACCGCAAGAATCAGCAGACCCATCACGTCGTCGATCACTGCCGCGCCGAGAACGATCCGCGCTTCACGCGTCGCCAGCTTTCCGAGATCCCGGAAAACTCGTGCCGTGATTCCGACGCTCGTCGCGCAGAGGATCGCGCCGATGAAGACGTGCGTTAGAGTTGCCACGTCGGGAAGGAAATACGCAGACACGACCCACCCGAGCAGAAACGGGGCGACCACTCCTAAAGTCGCGACCAGCAGGGAGGACCACCCGACTTCCATCATCTGCCGCAGATCAGATTCAAGCCCGACTTCAAACAACAGAATAATCACGCCAAGCTCGGCCAGCGCGGCGATCGTTTCGTTTGTCTTCAGCGGTTCGATGCTGGTGAAACCGAAAATCACGAGGTTGCCGAGCAGAACACCCGCCAGCAGTTCACCCAAAACAGCCGGCTGCCGTACTCGCTCAAAAACTTCGCCAGCAATTTTTGCCGCCACCAGCATGACAGCCACGCCGATTAGAACAGCCGGATCGAGTCCATGATTCATCGCTTCTCAAGATAGCATCTAAATCGCTTATAGATTTGCTTCCCGGCGGGCAGGTCTCTATAATGCGCCCCACTTAAACGCGCTTCGCCCCGGCAGGTTGGCGCTACTCAAACGATAAGATGGCGACTCCGATTCGATGGAACCAGCGTAGACGTGTCACGTCCTATAACGGTTCCAATAGACCCGAAACTCCCCTACGGTCTCTGGCTGTTAGCCTGACGCACGTCGCCCGGGCTGCGCTTACCGAGCCTTACATGCTCACGATCGAGCATGAACGCATCCACCTGGGTCGTCTTCCCAAAGCTTTCGACGGTTTTCGCATAGTTCAACTCTCGGACGTCCACCACGGTCCGTTTTCAGACCGCGAACAGATCGAACGGGCCGTAGAAACCGCAAACCGGCTGAAACCTGACATTATCGCCCTAACCGGTGACTATATCTCGAAGGAGCGTCGTTACGCTGCTCCGTGCGCAGAGATGTTAGGTCGTCTGAAGGCGCGCTACGGCGTTTACGCTGTGCTCGGAAATCACGACCATTGGACCGATGCGGCGCTGATCACGGACCTTTTCCGCGCTGAAGGGATGACGGTCCTGATTAACGAAGGCGTCCACTTTGAGCTCGACGGCGAAAGTATCTGGCTGGCGGGCGTAGACGATACGATGGTCGGTCTTGAAGACCTGTCGCTGGCTCTCGCGGGCGCGCGTAGCGACGAGATGAAACTTCTGTTGGCGCACAATCCGGTCATACTCAGGCGTGCCGTTCGCGCTTCGGTTGATCTCGTGCTGAGCGGTCATACGCATGGTGGCCAGGTCGCAATTCGAGGTGAGCGGAGTGCCTCGGGCCGTCCGCGCCGCCGCATGTTGAAAGGGCTTTGGCGCCAGGGAAATACTCAGATTTACGTCAACCGCGGTCTCGGCACCGTGGTGCTTCCTATCAGGTACGGATGCCCTCCTGAAGTCTCTTTGTTGGAACTCCGCAGCAGCAAGTAATCGCAGCGCAGATCGAACGAGTATCACGGATATCTAAATGTCCGCACGCATCATTACTGTTCCCAATCTTCTAACCGTTTTCCGGATGGTTTTGATTCCCGTATTCGTTTCTCTGCTTTTCTATCAGAAATTCGTGTACGCACTGGCCGTTTTCGTCTTAGCCGGAGTAACGGACGGGTTGGACGGTCTACTGGCCAGACGATTTGACCAGAAATCCCAACTCGGCACGATTCTCGACCCTATCGCCGACAAGATGCTCCTGGTTACCGCTTTTGTCGTGCTCTCAATGCGTTCGGTTTTCCCTCCTCCGGTGCCGTCCCACCTGCCGGTGCCGTTCTGGGTGACAGTGGCGGTTATAAGCCGCGATGTGTTCATTCTGGTGGGCGCGGCGGCAATTAATATCGTGACCGGATTCCGTCGTTTTCGCCCGTCAATGCTGGGAAAAATCAACACAACGGTCCAGATTGTCGCGATCGGGCTGATCATGTTCGCCGCCAGCGTCCCCTACGGAACCGGCTACTACCTTCCTACTGTCTACGCGACGGTCTTCGGCTTTTCCGTCCTCTCCGGCGCCCACTACGTCTTCTTCGTCACAAAACTCGTCAACGGGGACAGATCCACACTCAACAAAACTTGACAACGACACACTCAGGTCTTATATTAGGCGGGCAATAAAGGGCGGGAATCGTGAGATTCGTGTCGAATCGTCGTTAGGTTTGGAGATTAAATCAACATGAGCAAGATTATTGGAATTGACCTCGGAAC
>DASRPN010000203.1:0-4189 GCA_035646355.1 Pyrinomonadaceae bacterium
GAGAGTTCCAACCTGGCCCACTCGCGCCACAGGTTCACACCCGAAGCAGCCTCAAGCACTTCCGCGATGTACGCGCCACCGACGCGAGCTGCGATTTCTAGAAAATAGAACTTGCCGTCATCGTCGCTCTTGATGAACTCAGCGTGTGTGGCGCCACGTTCCAATCCGAGCGCTTTCACCAATTTCTTATTCGCATCGAGCAGCGCCCGTTCATCATGCGAACCTCGCTCCAGCGTTCGCGAAATGTAAGCACCGCCCTGATGGGCCACCTGCATCGGCGGTCGTCCGTACTGATTTGTCCCCGCAAACACGACCTTCCCATCATTAACTACGGAATCAACGTGAAACACCTCGCCCGCGACAAACCGCGCCAGCAAATAATAAGACGCACGCTCGCGCAGGTTCTCGCGCTCGTTCATCTCATCCATCGTGCGCATGACGTCGCCTGCTTCAAACACTTTGCGAATGCCAATGGCCGACACATCCGACCGCGGCTTGACGATCCACGGCGCGGGAACACGCTCCATGAACTCAGTCACTTCCTCACGATTCACGAGCGGCACAAATTCCGGCACATTGATCCCCGCACGCGACGCATGCACTGCCATCGAAAGTTTGTCGCGAAAAACTTTCGCCCGCGAACTACTCAATCCCGGCAAACAAAGATGCTCGCGCATCAACGCCGCCGTTACAACGTCAAACTCTTCGAGCGCTATTACACGATCGATCCGGCGATTGCGCGCCAAAAACGCGAGCAGATCGATAAACAACGCCGGACCCGCATCGTTCGGCACGGCGATCAAATCGTCCAGACTCTCGCGCGGCCAGTCCTCGCGCAGCATCTTCTCTTTTGTAACCAGGACCACATGACACCCCTGGGCCTTGCATTCGCGAATAAAGTCGGCGCCTTTGAAATAGGTCGCCAGGCAGACAATGTTGAGCGGAAGAGTCATGCGAATATGTATTTCATACCGGTTCACAGATTACAAGGATCTGTGTAATCTGTGCGACATGATAATCAAAGGCCCCTACCCGGACGTCGAGATCCCCGAGACCGCTCTGACGCCTCTGGTTTTACGCAGAGTTAACGAACTTCCTGATAAGCCTGCGCTCATCGATGGTCCGTCGGGCCGCACGATTACTTATTCGCAACTGGCGGATTCAATCGCCATCGTGGCTTACAATCTGAAGCAACGGGGTTTCAAGAAAGGCGAAGTCTTCGGAATACTGAGTCCGAACTGCCCGGACTACGGGGTCGTCTTTCACGCGGTCGCGACACTCGGCGGAATCGTAACGCCAATCAACCCGCTCTACACCAAACACGAGATCACGCATCAACTCAAAGACGCCCGCGCACGCTTCCTCGTGACGATCCCGATGTTTATGCAGAAAGCGCGCGAAGCCGCGGACGAAGCCGGCATCGAAGAACTGTTTGTGTTCGGCGAAGCGGAAGGCGCGACGCCATACTCTTCGCTGCTTGTCGACAACGGGCGCGCCGAACAAGTCGAGATCGATCCGCACGAAGATCTTGTCACGCTACCCTACTCGAGCGGCACCACCGGCTTGCCCAAAGGCGTGATGCTCACGCATCACAACCTGGTCGCCAACATCCGTCAAATGGAAGGTCTTTGTTACTTCTTCGAGACGGACACGCTCATCTGCGTTTTGCCGTTGTTCCACATTTACGGACTCGTCGTCGTGCTGAACATGGGGCTTTACACCGGAGCGACGATCGTGACGATGCCGCGATTCGAGTTGGAGTCGTTCCTCAAGACCGCGCAGGACTACGACGTAAGTCTCGCGCACCTCGTACCGCCAATCGTGCTCGCACTTAGTAAACATCCTGTCGTGGACAACTACCGGCTGCCAAAGTTGCGCACAATCTTCTCCGGCGCCGCGCCGCTCGGCGAAGATTTAACTAAAGCCTGCATGGAACGTCTCGGTTGCAGCGTGCGACAGGGTTACGGCATGACGGAAACGAGCCCCGTAACGCATTCGTCTCCAGCGCCGCCGCACATCATCAAGTTTGGTTCAGTCGGTGTGCCCGCTCCCAACACTGAATGCAAGATCATTGATCTCGAAAATGGTGAAATGCTTCCGACCGGACAACGAGGCGAAGTGTGTGTGCGTGGTCCGCAGATCATGAAGGGCTATCTGAACAACCCGGACGCGACCGCGCAGACTATCGACGCCGATGGTTGGCTGCACACGGGCGACATCGGATATGCAGACGAAGACGGGCACTTCTTCATCGTCGATCGCGCCAAGGAGCTGATTAAGTACAAAGGCTTGCAAGTCGCGCCGGCGGAATTGGAAGCCGTGTTGGTGACTCATCCGTGTGTTGCGGACGCTGCGGTGATTCCCTGCCCTGATGAAGAAGCTGGTGAAGTTCCGAAAGCGATCATCGTGTTGCGACAGGCTTCCGAGCCCGAAGCGATCATGGAATTCGTCGCCGAACGGGTCGCGCCGCACAAGCGAATTCGATATGTAGAATTTGTCGATACGATCCCGAAATCTGCATCCGGGAAGATTTTGCGGCGCGTTCTCGTGGAAACTGATCGAGCGAAGAGCGTCGGCACTTGATTCACGGGTTCTCCCTTTGCGTCTTTGCGTCTTTGCGGGTAAAGAGATTCCCGCAAAGGCGCAAAGGCGCAAAGGCGCCAAGAAAAGCGGAGCCTCTTGACACCGCCGATCGGTACGACTAGAGTCCAAAAACGGATTAAACTTCCACGTGGTCAAACGCAAAAACCTGAGGAGGTAAATGACATGTATTTCCGTCGTCTACATTGGGCGCTTGCCGTCGTCATGCTGGCAGCGTTCGCAGTGTCCGGACAGGTTCAAAAAAGCGCCGGTGACTGGGCTGAATGGGAAACGATCAGTCCCGAAGGCGAAGAATTCACCGTCTCGATGCCCAAAAACCCGACCACAGAGACCACCAAGTTTCCATATCACAAGATGGAGCTGAACGCGCGCTCGTATCTCGCGACGAAAGCCGGCGGACCGGTGTTCGCGATTGTCTCGTTGAGCGGCATCAAGTCGATACCGGGACAGTACTCCGACTTCGCGCGCTTTAATTCTTATATCGATGCCTTTAAGGATTACTTTCCACCGAAGGTGCGAACGAAAGATACTGCGTTAACGAAACTTGTTTTGGTGAGTAGCCGCCCGTTTCACGGTCACACGGGACGACAGTACAAAGTTTCAATTGGCGAGCTTAGCGGCACCGCGCACGCGTTTGCGACGCGAAAGCGCTTCTACGTTGTCGTCTCGTTAAATCCGAAGGACGAAGCGATGCAAGAGAAGTTTTTCACCTCGTTCGTGCTTCCGGAGCGACAGGTTGAACAACCGAAGATCGCCGCTGCCGGAGAGCAGCCGAATGCTCAACAAGGACAGACCGGAGAGAACGCGCAAGAAAAGACTTTAGATCCAAACGCACCTGCGGGGAGCGAAGGCACCACCGAAAACGCCGCCAACAACGCGAACAACAAGCAGCCTGAAGGTAAGCTGCCGGAAGGTAAGAAGCCAATCAATGGCGGCATGTTGAACGGAAAAGCGATCTATCTGCCGCATCCTGAAGTCGCATCGGCCGAAGCGACCGGAGTGGTGTTGGTCCAGGTCCTGATTGACGAAAACGGAGCGGTCATCGAAGCGAAAGCCGTATCCGGTCCGCAACACCTGCAAACAGCGGCTGTCAATGCTGCGCGGCTGGCCCGGTTTTCTCCGACTACATTGATGGGTGAACCGGTCAAGGTTGCGGGAACGCTTAGCTACAATTTCACTAAATCAAATTAAGACAACAGTTCATACATAAAATCATTCACCGATGACACAGATCAGCACTGATATGGCTATCTCGTGTCCTGCCTGGTCCATCTCCGGCTACCTGGAGGTGCGCGACGGCCATTTAAATATCAATGGCGCCGACGCATTGGATCTCGTAGGACAGTTCGATTCCCCGCTTTTTGTTTTCTCCGAACCTCGAATCCGCGACAACATCGCGCGCCTGCAACACGGAGCCAGCGTGGTCGATCGGCCCATCAAGTTTTGTTACGCCTCAAAAGCCAACTCGAACATGGCGATCCTCAAGACCGTGCTCGATGCGGGCATCGACGTCGAGGTCAACAGCGGCGGCGAGCTATTCAAAGCGCTGCGCGTCGGCTTTCATCCGGATCAGATCATCTTCAACGGC
>DASRPN010000204.1:0-30700 GCA_035646355.1 Pyrinomonadaceae bacterium
CAATGCTGCTCTTTGGCATGTTTATCTCAATCTTCGTTGGCGTCGGACTCGTTTACAAAGAGATCGAACGAAGAACGATCTACGCAGTTTTTTCAAAGCCGGTCGGTCGTGGCGAGTTTTTAGTCGGCAAGTACCTTGGTCTTTGTTTCACGCTGCTGGTGAATGTAGTGGTGATGGCAGTGGGAGTTTCCCTCGCGCTGTTGTATGTCAGTCGTGGTTGGGATCCGCTGATTCCTACCATCTGGCCCGCGGTGTTGTTGATCTACCTCGAGTTGATGCTACTGACTGCGGTGGCTTTGCTGTTCTCTTCGTTTTCGTCCCCGGCATTATCTGCTCTGTTGACGTTCTTGATCTTTGTTGCCGGTCACTTTAGTGCCGACCTTAAGGTTCTCGCAGTCTCCCTCGGCAGCACCGGCGCACGCTGGTTCTTTACGGGTTTGTATTACCTGCTGCCGAATCTTGCGAACTACAGTTTTATTACTCCGGCCGCTCATGGTCGCACGCCCGCGCCGGGATTCGTTTTCGCCAGCGCGCTGTATGCATTCGTCTACATCGCTGTGATACTCGCGGCGGCAACTCTCATCTTCAGCCGTCGAAACTTCAAATAAGAGATGAACAACGAGCGTCTGAAGAATGTCACCCTGGGCCTTATCGTAGTGGTCGGGATGGCCAGTGGCGCGCTGCTTGTTCGTTGGACCGATACATTGCGACCGCCGGTTGATCCGAACGCAATTGACGAGGGTCTTTATCTAAACGATAAGACCGTGCGCAGAATGAGTCTCGGCTTTAATGGCTTGGCTGCCGATTGGTACTGGATGCGTTCGCTGCAATACGCCGGTAAGAAGCTTTTCGACTCCACAGGCGATATTTCTCTCGACGATCTCAGTGGACTAAACATGAAGTTGCTCGCGCCTTTGTTGGACACGGCGACAACTCTGGATCCGGAGTTTATCGAGCCCTACGAATACGCCGCCGTTGTATTGCCGGCGATCGACGTGCAACAAGCCATTCGTCTAACACAAAAAGGCATTGACGCAAATCCAAACGCGTGGCGGCTTTACCATCATCTTGGTTACATCTACTGGCGCCAGGGCGAGTATGAAAAAGCGAGTGAGACCTACGGGCGAGGCGCTCAGATTCCCGGCGCTCCCGCGTGGATGGAAGCGATGAAAGCAAAGCTCATCTCTGAGGGCGGGAGTCGCTCGACGGCACGCGAGATCTATACGCGCATGTACGAGCAGGCTGGCGAAGAACACGTCAGAGAAATGGCGCAGAAGCAACTAATGCGATTGGAATCGTTGGACCAACAGGACGCGTTGCGAAAGTTATTCGCAGCGTACAAGACACGCTACGGTAAATGTCCTGATTCGTGGCGCGAACTCGCTCAGATCTTTCGCACGTTGCGCATCCCCATGGACGAATCAGGAGCTCCGCTCGATCCTTCAGGCGCGCCGTATGTGCTGCAAGCAGGCGCCTGCGAAGTCGAATTGGATCCGAACAAGACTAAAGTTCCAATGAAATAGAGACGATTAAAACGCCATGCCGGTTATCGAAATCGCAAATCTGACGAAAGACTACCAGGTCGGTTTTTTCCGCAAACGTACGGTGCGTGCGCTTGACGATCTTTCGCTTTCAGTCGAGGCGGGGCAGATCTTCGGTTTTCTCGGCGCAAACGGCGCTGGCAAGACCACGACGCTCAAGCTCCTCATGCGTTTGATCTTTCCGACCAGCGGTACGGCACGAATCCTTGATCGCGACATTCAGGACGTGCGCATGCACGAACGCATCGGCTACTTGCCCGAGAATCCTTATTTCTATGACTACCTGACCGGGCGTGAGTTTCTCGAGTACTGCGCTGAGATCTTCGGCTATTCGGCAGCCGAGCGGAAAAAGCGCGCCGCGGATCTCCTGGCGAGAGTCAAGCTCGACGAAAAGAAGTGGGACACGCAACTCCGGAAGTTTTCGAAAGGAATGCTACAACGCGTCGGCCTGGCCCAGTCATTGATAAACGATCCCGAGATCGTCTTTCTTGACGAACCGATGAGCGGACTCGATCCGGTTGGACGTCGTGAAGTGCGCGACCTGATCGCATCGCTGCGAGAGGACGGAAAAACCGTTTTTATGTGTTCTCACATTCTTTCCGATATCGAAGTGCTTTGCGATCGCGTCGCCATTCTGAAACGCGGAAAGCTCGCGCAAGTCGGACACCTCGACGAGTTACGTCAAAAGACAGAAGGCCCAAATCGGATGGAGATACTTGCGGCGGGAGCTGATGCATCGGCGTTACATCTCGCAAATGCCGACATCTCCGCGACGCCACGTGGACTTCGAATCGAGATCTCCAGCGAAGATGAAATTGAAAGTGCGCTTGCAGCGTTGAGAAAAGCAGGCGGGAAAGTTGTTTCGATTCAACCCATAAAGCAGTCGTTGGAGGAACTCTTCCTCGACGGGTAGTTTCCCGCAAAGGCGCAAAGGCGCTAAGAAGAATTGAGACATGTCGAAGCTCCTCAGTTCTTCTTGGCGCCTTTGCGCCTTTGCGCCTTTGCGGGAACCTCTAATCCTTAATCTTAAATGCCACCACTTCCATCTTGATGTTGGCGCGTGGATCGGTGTCTTTCATTCCGTCCAGCATCATCTGCGCTTGCATTGTCTTGTTTGCCAGCAACTCTGGCTGACGCTCAGACGGCACGAAGATTAGTGTCTTCTCCTTGACCGGCTTCCCTTCGTAGTCGACGACCGAGCCTTTGATCTCAAGACCGGTGATGGTCTTTCCGGTGAGATTACGGACGGTGGTTCGAAGCGTCATGGTGAGGTCGCCTAGCGCACGTTTCGCTTCGAACCCTTCAGGATCATCAACGACGATGTTCGGCTTGTGCTTTTCAAACTCCGGATTGCCCGCGCGAATGGCGCCTTGCAACGCTACTCCGGCACTTGGACCGCTGCTAATGGCCCACATTAAAAATCCAAAGATGATTGCAATCACAACAGCAGCGCCAATTGCGACGGCAATGATCAGCGTTCGGTTCGACTCGCTTGCTTCGAGTCGGCGGTCCGGAGCAGCCATAGTGGCGGAATTGTATAAAACTGCGGCTTACTTCCCAAGTAGTCTGGCGATAAGCTGTTCCAGTTGGCTGAAATCGATTGGCTTGGTGATGTAGCTGTCGCAGCCGGCGGCAAGCGCGTCGGACTGGAAGTCGGAAGTGTCGTGGGCCGAAACGGCAATGATGGGTGTCTTGCTCAGCCCATTAAGTTTTCGGATGGCGCGCGTGGCGGCGAGGCCATCAATCACCGGCAGGCTCAGGTCCATCAGGATTAGGTCCGGCTGCTCAGACTCGGCAAGGCGGACAGCCTCCTCGCCGTTGGTCGCTTCGACCACCCGGTACCCGGCCATCTCTAAAAGACGCCGCATCATGAAACGATTGTCTTCGGTGTCTTCGACCAGCAGGACGGTCTCGATTGGTTCCGGATTCTGCATTTGCTGACTAAACTGAGCGTATTCTGGACGCCCGACCCACCCCAAGTTGTTGATTTTACTGTATCACTAGAATACGTGCGCCTTTTTTGTTACCATGCCGCATTGAAATACAACACATAAAGCTGCTGGACCAAAGGCTCTTTCGTACACTCGGTCCGGCGTGAGGTTCCCTCCCCCTACGGCCCCCTAAAAGAATTACAGAGTTTTCGCATCGATGAAGGCGTCAATGTCGAGGATAGAAGATACGAAATCGCTTCAAGACCTCGGACGAGCTTCGATTCAAATCGTCCATGACCTCAAGAACCAGCTCAATGGTCTCAAACTGTATGCCACGTTCCTTCGACGCCGTATCGAGAAGAGCGAAAGACCAGACGACGAACAGGAAACGATCGGAAAGCTCATTAGCGGACTGGACCGCGCCGCCACCGATCTTTCGATGATTGTCGAGCTTGGGAGGGAGGTCGAACTGAAGAAACAGCCCGGATTCGAAATCGCCAAAGTCCTGCGTAACCTCTGCTCGAGTTTCCAGGAGGGCGAGACCCAGATTGTTTGCGAAACAGACGCCGATTCGATTCAGGGTGACTTCGATCATTCCAAACTCGCGGACGCCATCAAATCGATGTTTGCGGGAGCCATTAAGTTCAAACAGAAAGACGAGGGTGCGGCACCGGTTAGAGTGTTTCTCAAAGCCTCCGACAACAACGCAGTGATCGAATGGTCCGGCCTAAGGCAGTTGGATCACGATCCGTTTCGTACTTTTTCCGGAAGCGACGAGATCCGATTGTCCATGGCCAAGAAAATCATCGAGGCGCACGGCGGCTCGACAAATCTCGCGGACCACAAGCTTGTCGTAGTGCTTCCGCTTTCAGGAGCCGGTTAACAACTGATTCTTTCGATAGGGAGTAAAACCATCATGGTGCCTCAAGGCGCGGCGATTTCGAGAGAGGAGAAAAAGGTGGAGAACAAAGAAGTGCGTATTCTTGTCGTAGACGACGAGCCGATGATGGCTGACTCGTTGCGACAAAACTTCATGGAGGAAGGCTATTCGGTCGACACAGCTGCGACGGGTGCGGCCGCAATCGAACTGTTCGACCAGGGCGCGCATCACCTGGCGATTTGCGACCTGCAACTCCCGGACATGGACGGCCTCGAAGTATTGCGTCACATGAAGGACGCGCGACCGACTACGGAAGTGATAGTTGTCACTGGATACGGAACGGTGCAGAAAGCAGTCGACGCGACTAAAGCCGGTGCTTTCTATTTTGTCGAGAAGCCGTTCGATTTCGAGGAACTTCAACCGCTGGTTGAAAAAGCGCTCGAACGACGTGAGCTCGTAGCTGAAACCGCGAACATGCGACGACAACTATCGACGCGCGCCGAGTATTTCAACATCATCGGGGCGTCAAAGCCGATGCAGCAGATTTATGAAACGATCGAATCGGTGGCAAAGTCTGACGCGAATGTTCTGATCGTTGGTGAGTCGGGCACGGGCAAGGAATTGATCGCGAACGCGATTCATTACCAGTCGCTGCGATCGAAAAAGCCGTTCATCAAAGTAAACTGCGCGGCGTTACCGAAGGAACTGATCGAGTCGGAACTGTTTGGACATACAAAGGGCGCATTCACCGGGGCGCACGCCGACAAGGAAGGCCTCGTGCAACACGCTGCCGGTGGTTCGCTGATGCTCGACGAAATTGCCGAGATGCCGATCGAGTTGCAGCCTAAGCTGTTGCGCGTGTTGCAGGAAAGAAGTTACCGGAAGATCGGCTCGGAAAAGACCTACGCGGTCGATTTTCGTCTCGTGTGTTCAACCAATCGTCCGCCTGCCGATGCGATTCGCGACGGGCTGCTGCGCGACGATCTTTTCTATCGAATTTCGACCATTACGATTCACGTGCCGCCGTTGCGGGAACGAAACGAAGACATTCAACTTTTGACCGAGCATTTCCTTCACATGTATGCTCAAAAATATGAGCGCGCGATCACGGGCGTCTCGCAGGCCGCCTATCAGCGGTTGTTTGGTCACACGTGGCCCGGCAATGTGCGTGAGTTGCAAAACGTGATCGAGCGCGCGGTGCTGCTCGCGAAGGACAAGCAGATCGAACCGATCGATTTGCCTTTCGATAACGGTACAGTGCCGGAAGGTTCATCGTCGCAAATTACCTGGGACGTACCGCCAAACATGACACTCGAGGACATCGAACGGCTCGTGATCGAGCGGACGTTGCAACGCACCGGTGGAAACAAACAGGCAGCGGCCAATCTTTTGGGAATCTACAGACCGCGACTTTACAGCAAGATCCGGAAGTACAATATCGACGTACCGTCATTGGTTTCGGCATAACCTTTGAGCGCTCTGGTCCAATCTCCCCCGACCGAAACCAGCCGCCTGCGCAGCATCGACGCGCTGCGCGGGATCGCGGCTTTAGGCGTCGTCCTCTATCACGCCATCGAGCAGGGCAAAAATGCCCTGCCGAACAACCTTTTCGACTACCCCGTCCGCGCACTCCAGTTCATCAGCTCGTATGGCTACATCGGCGTCTTCCTGTTTTTCGTAATTTCGGGTTTTTGCATTCACCTGCAATGGGCCAAGGCGAAAGCGACGGGAGTTGAGCCCGACGTTCGCTTTGTTCCATTCTGGAAACGACGTCTGCGCCGGCTTTACCCGCCGTACATAATCGCGCTGGCGCTTTTTCTCCTAGTAGCCTATTCCTACGGCGAACTCAACTTCACCCATTTCTTCTTTTACGACATCGTGATGCATCTGTTGATGCTGCACAACCTCGATCCGCAAACGTGCTACACCATAAACGGCGTGTTCTGGACGCTCGCGATCGAAGAGCAACTCTATCTCGCGTATTTTCTGTTGCTGTTTGTGCGGATTCGTTGGGGTTGGCGGGTGACGATCGCGGTTTGTTTGGCAGCGCGGGTAGCGTGGATGTTTCTGAGTTACTTCGTGTGGGTGAAGTTCAGTTACGGTTTGCCGGTCCCGGAAGCTGCTGCGTCGCACTGGTTCACGTGGGCACTCGGCGCGATTGGTGTTGAGCTTTACTTTGGTCTGATTCAGCTTCCGCGATGGTCGCGTGATCTCCGTCTCTCCGGATTGCTGATCACGGGCGCAACTGTGTTGTCGTACTACCTGCAGTTTATTCCGAAAGACACGTTCGCCAAGAACTTTGCGTGGTTTCTCCTACATCCGCTGTGGGGGCTCGGGTTTTTCATCCTCATCAACAGGCTCGTGCTTGCCGAACAAAGCTGGATTCGCCGCGCCACCGTGCCGTCAGTCGTTTCGCTATTCGCGACGTTGGGGATCTTCTCTTATTCGCTTTACCTGACGCATGAACTGGTCGTGATCGTGTCGTGGCGGTTTACGAACCCGGCATGGTTGCAGTCGGTGAATGTGTTGTTGCTGACTGTTCCGGTGACTATCTTGTTTGCGTGGGTATTCTTCTGGTTCTTTGAACGACCGTTCATGTTCCGTCGCAAGAAAGAAACCACGGATCGGAAATCACATTGGTCTCCCATCGTTGAGTCGCAACCGAGCACGGTTTCTGATTAAAATCACTTTCACGAAGGGAATGTTCAACGTGCGCCATTTACTATTTTTGGTCCTCATCTCAATGTTGATCCGTGTTCCGTTGTTTTCACAGAATCCAACGCCCACGCCGTCGCCAGCACCGTTACCGCCGCCAACCGTGTCGATTGACAACTATCGCGCGACTGCCGGACGCATTATTGGCGCGGCGCTCGTGAGCAATCGTGCATACACACGGCTCGCTTACCTATCGGACAACATCGGACATCGGCTCAGCGGTTCGAAAAATCTGGAGCGTGCCATCGAGTGGGCGCTCGCCGAGATGAAACGTGACGGTCTCGATAATGTGCGTGGCGAAAAGGTGATGGTGCCGCATTGGGTGCGTGGCGAGGAGAGTCTGGAGATCACTGCGCCGCGAGTAACGAAACTCGCGATGCTGGGACTGGGCAATAGTGTGGGCACGCCTACGGAAGGAATTACCGCTGAGGCTGTGGTGGTGCGCAACTTTACCGAGCTCGATGCGCTGGGTGAAAAGGTACGTGGGAAGATCGTCGTTTATAACGTGCCGTACACGAATTATGGAGCGACGGTTCAGTATCGCGGGTCTGGTCCATCGCGCGCGGCGCGCTATGGCGCCGTCGCAGCGATCGTGCGGTCCATTACGCCGATCAGCCTGCAATCGCCGCACACGGGCAGCCTGAATTACGACCAACAACAACCGAAGATTCCGGCGGCGGCAATTTCGATCGAAGGCGCCGAGTTGTTGCAACGCATGCACGACCGCGGCGAACGCACCACGCTGCGATTGAAGATGGAAGCGAAGTTTTTGCCTGACGCTGAATCCGCGAATGTAATCGCTGAATTGCGAGGATCAGAGAAGCCAGACGAGGTTGTGCTGGTGGCTGGCCATTTCGATTCGTGGGACGTGGGCCAGGGAGCGCACGACGACGGAGGCGGTTGCATTATAGCGTGGGAAGCAGTCAGGTTGTTGAAAGAACTCGGGCTCAGACCGCGGCGCACTATCCGCGTCGTGCTTTATACGAATGAAGAGAACGGCTTGCGTGGTGGCAATGCTTATCGCGACGCGCATCGAAGCGAACTAGCGAAACACATTTTCGCGATCGAGTCTGATTCCGGAACCTACCGGCCGGAAGGGCTGGGTTTGGCAGCGACAGCTCCGCCGCAAGTTCGTTCGAACCTGCATGAAATCGCCAAACTCCTCAAAGGAATCGGTGCTGATGGAATTGCCGCCAGTGGAGGCGGCGCGGACATTGGTCCAATCATGCGTGAAGGTGTAGTAGGCTCAAGTCTTGACGTTGAGGGTTCGAAATACTTCGACATTCATCACACGGCGTCAGACACGTTAGACAAGATCGATCCGCGCGACCTGCAACTCTGCGTCGCAACGATGGCGGTCTTTGCGTACACCATCGCCGACATTCCCGAATCACTCAAAGGACCTGAAGGCACTGGGAAGTAGAGCTTGGTTCTTTGTTGTTCGCTAACGCGCGATGCGACTTAAGAAGCCCCGTTCCCTGGCGAACAAAGTACTAAGTACAAAGCACCAAGCACTAAGCTCTCAATCCAACTGGTAAGTTGCAACACTGGTAGGTGTCTCGAAGCAACGGACTTTGTAGATCTGCACGCGATCGTCACTGACGCGCTTTGCCACGCGCTCCAAAACGTATTTCGCCAGGTTTTCGGCCGAAGGTTGTAACTCATCGAAAGGCGGCAACTCGTTGATGTTCCGGTGGTCCAGGTAGGTGACGACGTCGTCCGCCGCCGCTTTCAGCTCAACAAAATCGACAAGCAGTCCAACGTTATCCAATTCCCTTCCACGCGCGTAGATCTCGATCTTGTAGTTGTGGCCGTGAAGGTTCTCACACTTCCCCTTGTAACCACGCAGTTGATGCGCGCTGGAGAAGTTCCGCTCAATCATTACTTCAAACTGTCCGGGCATAATTCGCTTCTGACGATAAGATACTCGCGAGGTCCGCGATCTGGGAAGTAACGCGGCAGGCCGGCAGGCTCTGCAGGAACGTCCGGCCGTAACCTTTTGTTCGCAAACGCGGATCAAGCACCGCCAGCACGCCGCGATCGGTAGTGCTGCGAATCAACCGTCCGAGGCCTTGTTTTAAAGCGATGATGGCCTGCGGCACGCTGTACTGATAAAAACTCGATCCGCCGCAGTCTTCGATGTAACGCTGCCGCGCCGCCACGAGGGGATCGGTCGGCACCGCAAACGGCAGCTTGTCGATGATCACACACGACAACTGCTCGCCACGCACGTCCACGCCCTGCCAGAAACTCGACGTCGCAAACAGCACCGCATTCGGCGTCTCGCGAAAGCGCTTCAACAGTTGGCCCTTTGATGCGCTGCCCTGTACGAGACACGGATAGTCGATCTCGGTCCAGACGTTTTCAAACAGCGACTGCATGCCGGCCAGACTCGTTGACAACACGAACGCCCGGCCTTCCGTGGCGTTGAGGATTTTGATCACTTCCTCAACGGCTGCGTCCTGCCACTCACGTGAACGCGGATCGGGCATCGCGGGCGGCAGGTAGAGAATCGCCTGGCGCTGGTAATCGAACGTCGATTCCGCGATCAGATCTTCCGCGGCGTCCAGTCCCAGTCGATCGCGAATGAAAGCGAAGTTGCCGCCGCTTGAAAGTGTTGCCGACGTGAGCACGACAGTTGGAACTTCGTTGAACAACTTGTCTTGCAGTAGACCAGCGAGGTCGATCGGCGACGCGCGCAGGAATACGCCGCGTCCTCGTCGCTCGAGCCAGTACACAAACTTCTTGTCAGGTCCGGTGACGATGAACTCCAGATCGAAACGGATCTGCCGCAGCCGGCGAATGAGCGCTTCGATCTCGGGCGGTTTTTCCTGCACGGTGTCGAGCGTTGTCTCCACGCGCGCGATCGCGTTTTCGAGTATCGAATACAACTCTCCGAGATGCGTTGCTTCAAACTCGCCGTGAGCGTTTCGGCGCGCGAACGTTCCGGGAATGATCGGGTAGCGTCCCTCGTCACCGCGCCCGTCTCGAAAGCCCATCCAAAAGTCGTCCGCAAAACGCGCCATGCGCGCGATGCTTCGAGTAAGTTCCTGATCGAGTTGCACGTCGTCGATCGGGATCATTCCCAGGTCGCGTACGAGATCGTCGATTTGGTAATTCGAGACTTGCGAGCCGAAGTATTCGGAAGCGACGTCTTCGATCAGGTGGGCCTCATCGAGGATAACGGCCGTGTAATCAGGTAGCACGGAGCCGTAATTACCGTTGCGCAAACTCAGATCGGCGAAGAAGAGATGATGATTGACGACGACGATGTCTGCTTCCTGCGCGCGATTGCGCATGCGCGTGATGAAACACGGATCGAAGTCGGGGCATTTCTGGCCCAGACACGCCTCTGATCGCGCGTCGATGTGACGCCAGAAAGAAAGCGACTCAGGCAGGGTTGCGAGTTCAGCGCGATCGCCCGTCTCCGTTTCTCTTGACCAGTTCGTGACTTCTTCGAAGTAGTCGACCTCTTCTAGACCTTCGAGCACGGGCGCCGACTGTGCTCGGCCCAGGCGATTAAGGCATACGTAGTTGCTGCGGCCTTTCATGTACGTCGCCGCGAAGCGTTTGGGCAGGACACCCTGGAGAAAAGGAATGTCTTTCTCCATCAACTGTTCCTGCAAGTTTTTGGTGCCGGTGGAGACGATCACGCGCCCATTCCCACCCAACGCGGCCGCCACCGCAGGAACCAGATATGCGAGCGTCTTTCCCGTCCCCGTCCCGGCCTCAACAATGAGGTGTCTCTTCTCCTCAAACGCACGCATCACAGCCTGCGCCATCTGTATCTGGCCCGGCCGATATTCATATTCAGAATGCGCTTTGGCTATTAACCCTTCGGAGCCAAAAACTTCTTCCATACAGATTAGTGACGATTAAAATGGTTTGGATATAAAGGAAATTTCGCAGTGAGATCGAGCACGTTCTGCTTAACTCGATTCATCACACTTTCAGACTGCGGATCGTGAATGACCTCCGCGATTAGACGGCCGATTTCGCGCATCTCGGGCTCTTTCATTCCTCGCGTGGTGACGGCGGGCGTGCCGATGCGCAGGCCGGAGGCGACGAATGGCTTGTTTTGATCGAAAGGAATGGTGTTCTTGTTTACGGTGATCAACGCGGCTTCAAGTGCTTTTTCCGCGTCTTTTCCGGTGATGCCTTTGCCGTCCATCCAAACATCGACGAGCATCAGGTGATTGTCAGTGCCACCTGACACCAGACGAAGCCCCTGTTCCTGTAACTCATTTGCCAACGCTTTTGCGTTCTTTAGCACCTGCCGTTGGTATTCCTTGAAGTCGTCGCGCAGCGCTTCACCCAACGCCACCGCTTTCGCGGCGATGACGTGGACGAGGGGCCCACCCTGAACACCCGGAAACACTTTGCTATTGATCGCCTTCGCGTGCTCTTCCTTGCAGAGTATGAGGCCGCCGCGTGGACCACGCAGCGTTTTGTGCGTCGTCGTCGTGACGTAATCCGCGTGCGGCACTGGCGACGGATGCAGACCCGCGGCAATCGGCCCGGCAATGTGAGCGATGTCGGCAAACATGCGTGCGCCAACGCTGCGCCCGATCTCGCCGATGCGCGCAAAATCGATCGTACGTGGATAAGCAGAAGCGCCGCAGACGAGAAGTTTCGGACGATGTTCTTCCGCGATTCTCTGCAACTCGTCGTAATCGATCTGTTCGGTGTCGCGTGACACGCCGTAATCCGCGACTTTGTAACTAATGCCCGAGAAGTTCATCGGATGACCGTGGGTCAGGTGTCCACCGTGGGACAGGTTCATTCCGAGAATCTGATCGCCGTACTGAATCGCCGCGAGATACACGGCCATGTTCGCCTGCGCACCGCTGTGCGGTTGCACGTTTGCGTGGTCCGCGCCAAACAACTCCTTCGCGCGATCGATCGCCGTCTGCTCGACAACGTCGGTCCATTCACAACCGCCGTAATAACGTTTGCCCGGATAACCCTCGGCGTACTTGTTTGTAAAAACGGATCCGGCAGCCTCCAGCACAGCTTCGCTGACGAAGTTCTCGGAAGCGATCAGCTCGAGTCCATTCGCCTGGCGTGCGACTTCGTTGTCGATCGCCTTAGCGATCACAGGATCCACATCCGCTAATGATGCGTTTCGCGAATCGGGCATTGATTTCTCAGAGGTCTTTTCAGTAGGTGTTGTCATTTGCACTCTTGTTCGATCTTGCTGATCTCTTCTACCCGTCTCGCATGCCGGCCACCGCCGAATTTCGCGTCGAACCAGGCGCGGACGATCTTCGGAATTTCCTCGGCTGGTGTAACTCGCGCTCCGATCGAAAGCACGTTCGCATCGTTGTGCTCACGCGCCAACCGCGCAACCTCTTCGTTCCACGCCACCGCGGCACGCACGCCCGGAACCTTGTTAGCAGCGATCGCCATACCGGTACCGGATCCACACACGAGGAGTCCCTGTTCGACCTCGCCGAGCGCCACCTTCTCCGCGACCTTCCGTGCGTACTCAGGATAATCGACGGAAGCATCCGACGCCGTACCAAGGTCTTCAAACTCCACACCAAGATCCTTCAGCAACGGTTTCAACTGCTCTTTCTCGGTGTAACCAGCGTGATCACTTGCGAGAGCGATTCTCATCTTTAGTGCACCCTCTTTCCTGAACTTAGAGCTTTGTACTTTGTTCTTTGTAGTTTGTCGAATCCGAAGACGGCAGTAGGTTACATGGTGCCAGGTACAAAGTACAAAACACCAAGTACAAAGCTCGTAATTTGCCTAACTCGTAGCGGCTAAGCGAGAATGCGAAGACTATGCGCTGGTCAAACTATTTCATCCCAACACTTCGCGAAGACCCGGCCGATGCCGAAGTCATTTCGCACAAACTTCTCCTGCGCGCCGGCGCCATCCGGCAACTGTCGGCCGGAATCTATTCTCTCTTGCCGTTGGGCCAACGCATTGCAATTAAGGTCATGCAAATACTGCGCGAGGAGATGAACGCAATTGGCGGTCAGGAGTTTTTCCTGCCCGCGCTTCATCCGGCCGAGATCTGGCAGGAGTCAGGACGGTGGCAGGCGATTGGCGACGAAATGTTTCGCCTCAAAGATCGCAAGAACACAGACATGTGCCTCGGCATGACGCACGAAGAGGTCTTCACTGCGATTGCTCGTAATGAGATCCGCTCATACAAGCAACTGCCACAGGTTTGGTACCAGATTCAACTCAAGTTTCGCGACGAAGCGCGACCTAAATCGGGTCTGATCCGGATACGCACGTTCATCATGAAAGACGCGTACTCGTTCGATGTCGATCGGGACGGACTCGACAAGTCGTTTATCGATCAACGACAGGCTTACAGGAAGATCTTTACCCGCTGCGGTATACAGTTCCTGATCGTTGAAGCGTCGTCAGGCGCAATGGGCGGAACCGAGTCGAACGAATTTATGGCGCGAACGCCCGCTGGTGAGGACTTGATCGTCAGTTGCCCCAACTGCGATTACGCCGCAAACCTCGAGAAGGCTCAGTCTCGTCTCACGCGTGTCGAGGATGAAGACGGCCCGGGAGCACCTGAGGAGTTTCCGACACCCGGTGTTCGCACGATTGAAGACCTAACGACGTTCCCCGGCGGGGCCGAAGCGTCGCGACAGATCAAGTCGCTCGTTTACTTCGCAACGATCGACGGCGACCCACGCCCGGTGCTGGTGTTGCTCCGCGGCGATCATCAGCTACACGAAACGAAGCTGGCCGATTCGCTCGGTTCAACCGCCGTGAGGCCCGGCCATCCCGAAGAGATACGACAACTACTCGGCGCCAGTGCCGGAAGCCTTGGCGGTGTCGGCGCGAAAGACAAAGCGCGCTCCGCAAAAATGGATTTGCGCATCGTCGGCGATTCGTCGTTGCAGGGCCGTCGCAATATGACGACCGGCGCTAACAAAGACGATCACCACATTCGCGGCGTCGATGTGGCGCGCGACATTCCAGTCGATCGATGGTTCGAGCTGCGCACTGTTGAAGCCGGCGAAGGCTGTCCGCGGTGTGAGACCGGTGTGCTCGAGATCTTCAAGGGAATGGAGATTGGCCACATTTTCAAACTCGGCACCAAATATTCGGACTCGATGGGTGCGAACGTCTTGACGCAGGACGGTAAACAGGTTCCGATCGTCATGGGTAGTTACGGCATCGGTGTTGAGCGAATCATGGCCGCCGCCGTCGAGCAACATCACGACGGCGACGGCATCATCTGGCCCAAATCTCTTGCGCCATTCGACGTCGTCGTGACGATCACCAACATGAAACAGGACGATCTGCGCGAAGCAGGCGAGAAGCTTTATAACGAACTGCAACGCGCGGGCCTCGACGTCCTGCTCGACGATCGCGACGAACGCGCGGGCGTGAAGTTCAAGGATGCTGATCTAATCGGTATTCCTTATCGCGTAACGATTGGAAAGAAAGTCGTCGACGGAGTCGTGGAGTTGTACGATCGCGGCGCAAAACAGAGTGAGGATGTTAAGATAGGCGACGTTGTCGAGCGTGTGTTAAAGCTGGCGGCCCCCGAGCGAAGCGGGGGATAGAATCCCGCGGCCCCGAGCGAACGCGAGGGCTAGAATCCAGTTAGTATGAAATTAGCCTGGCTGTTATTAGCTTTATTACTTCCCCTAAAAGTCGCGGCGTCGCAGGATCTTCTCCCCGAACTGGTCCGCCGTATCAAACCATCGGCAGTTGCCATCGAAACCTTCGACGCGCGCGGTGAAAAACTCTCACGCGGCAGCGGGTTCTTCATCGACTCCGATCGCATCGTCACCAATCGACACGTCATCGAAGGCGCTCATCGCGCCGAAGTCCACTCGTCAAACGGTACTGTGATTCCGGTAAAAGGCGTGCTCGCGGTTGACGCCGAAGGCGACATCGCACTGCTGAAGATCGATCCGCCGACGCCGCAAGTCAGACCGTTACCGCTCGACAAAACATCGCCTCAGGAAGGCGAGAGCATAGTCGTGATCGGCAACCCACTCGGACTGGAAGGCAGCGTCACGAATGGAATCGTTTCCGCCGTGCGCGACATTCCCACGTTCGGACGCATCATTCAGATCACAGCAGCGATTTCGTCCGGATCGAGTGGCAGCCCGGTCGTGAACATGCAGGGACAGGTAATCGGCATTGCCACGTTGCAGGTGACGGGCGGGCAAAGCGTGAACTTCGCGATACCCTCAGAACGCATCTCGCAACTCCAGGCCACGACGATCATCTCGCTGCCGGAACTCGTCGCGAACAGCGGCCGCAACAAGCGAGCGAAGGCGGTGCAGTTTTTCCGCGATGGCTTGAGTTTTCTTTCAAAGGACGACTGCGAGAAAGCGCTGCCGTATTTTCAAATGGCGGTCGAGTCAGACAATCAATACGCCGAAGCGTGGGCGCAGAGTGGTTTCTGCAACGAGAAGCTCGGCCGGCATTCGGAAGCTCTTGAAGCGTCGAAGAAGGCGGTGAACCTGCGGCCGTCCGCCGAGTCGTATTTCAACATCGGTCTCGCGAGTTTTTATCTGAAGCAGTACAAAGAGGCCGCCGAAGCTTACCGGCAATCGATCAAACTCGATCCGTACAACGCAGCCGACGCTTATTACGCGCTCGGTCTCGCCTATCGCGACTGGGGCAAGGCTGACGACGAGATCTACGCCTACAAGCAGGCGATCAAGCTGCGTCCGGATTACACGGGCGCGTACGAGCGGCTCGGTTCACGTTACATGAAGTCGAAGAAGTTCAACGAAGCGGTTGAAGTGTTTCGGCAGCTCGCGGCGTTGAAGCCCGGCGACGCAATCGCGCCGAACAGTCTCGGCGAGGCGTACGTCGAACTCAAAAATTACAACGACGCGCTCGAATCGTTTCGCCAATCGATTCGTTTGAAACCTGATTTTGGGAAGGCTTATTACAACCTCGGCAAGACGTTGCTGGCGATGGGCAATCGCGACGCGGCGCTGGAGCAGTACACAATTCTCACAAACATCGATCCGAGCTGGGCCGAAAGGCTGAACGCAGTCTTAAATCCGTAGACTGTCAGTAGTCAGTGGTCAGTAGTCAGTGGTTAGTTGGAATTACCCGGGTGCCACTGACAACGGACAACTGACCACTGACAAGAACTAAATACAAAGCTCTAAGCTCCTGTCAGTTACCTAATCACTTCGCCCACAATTGCCGTCAACGCGTTATCCTGTAGCGACTTGTTGCGCGGCAACTGCCCGTGAAGATCGCAACCGAACACAGCGTACCGTGAGAGCGTGAACCCCGTTTGCGCGTCGCTGATCTTAAACAGATTCTCGCCGAGCAGCGACGCGCGAGTCACCCGGCCATCACCGGGAACATACATCGCCTCTGTCACAACTTTTTTCGAGACCTTCTCGCCTGCTGACGTGCGAAACTCGCGTGGGCGCGTCAACGTCACCCAACGGTTTCGCTTTTGATCGCGGAACACCACGGGGGAGTTCAAAGTGTCCTCACAATCACCGCCGATCGCCAGCAACACCACTGGTGATGCGGATCGATCAACCGCATCCAGCGCCTGGTGGAATCGTCGCGCGCGCTTGAGTGTTGCGTCGAGATAGGCATCGATTTCATCAACTTGCCCGTTTGTTCCGTTGGTCTTTTCAAACCCGTGCAGTGCACTCCAGCCGTATTGCTTCCAAACCTGCACGTCATAAAGATCGATCACAAGTGGCTTAAGGTCCTCGTCGAGAAATCGCACCACGCCAGCGTGTGGCATCAGTTGATAAACTGACGGCGTACGTGCTGCATCTTCGGCGGTCAACTTGTTCAACAAAGGAAGGCGGCGGCGCAAGCCTTCTGTAACCGAGTAACCTTCGACCAGCGTTGCGAACGCGTCAGTCGAGCCCTCGTTCGGCACGCCAATCATGACGATCTTGCTGATGTGCGCGGCGCCGTTCCACGCCGGCTGAATCGTCCCATCGCCGGGCGGCAGGTCCGCGTCGCCATACATCGCGGCATAGCGCGCGATCAGACCGCCCATCGAGTGGGCCACGATGTTGAACTTGAGATCGTCGCGTTTCAGTTTCTCTTTCAATCGCTGCAAACGCCGCACGAGCTCGCGCGCGTTCTCGACGTTGTCTCGTCGCCAGTCGTACGCAAACACGTAGAAAGTATCGCGGTCGCCATCGGCAGACGGGGTTTCCCAGTTGCCTTCGCGATAACCGGCGTAACGTCGCAGTGCTTCGAGCAAATCGCGGTAGACGTAAACCTCCGGCAGCAGCTTAGCCAGTTTCGCGGTCTCGACGATCTTTCCAGGCACGAGATCGTCGCGATTAGCCGCCAGGTTCGGGCTGATCGGCAGTCCTTCCTGCTTAGTGCGAAAGGCCGACGGCCAAACCGTCTCGCCGGTTTTTGGGTTGATCAATTCAGAGCCAAGAATACCGGGAATGACGATCACCGGTCGTTTACCGGTGCTTGCGCGGGCATTGGCGAAGATTTGTTCGAGGTTTGGTGTCTTGCGGGCGGAGATGCAGCCGGTGGCGACGACCGAGAGGATCAGAACGGCGAAGATGAGGTGCGTTCTGTTCGTAGATCGCCGAGCGAAACGTCGGTGCACAAGTCTATTCAACGGGCGGCTCCCAGCGACGGTTAATCAGGCTCGCGACAAAGCCCGCGCCAAAGCCATTGTCGATGTTGACTACGGTCACGTTCGACGCGCATGAATTCAACATGCCAAGCAGCGCGGCCACACCGCCAAACGACGCTCCGTAACCGATACTGGTTGGCACAGCTACGACCGGCACACCCACGAGACCTCCGACCACGGACGGCAACGCGCCTTCCATCCCGGCAGCGACGATAACCACGCGCGCTCGTTGCAACAGGTTCCGCTCCGCAAGCACGCGATGAATTCCGGCAACACCTGCATCCCAGATGCGCGAGACAGTGTTGCCCATAGTTTCCGCTGTCAGTGCTGCTTCTTCAGCCACCGGTATGTCACTTGTGCCAGCCGTCACAACGGCGATTGGCCCAACACCAAGATTGGTCCTGTCGCGTCGAATGCGAACAAGCCGCGCCGACTCGTGCCATTCAGCGTCGGTTACGACGTTGCGGATCTCGCCGAAGGCGCCTGCGTCGGTGCGCGTCACGATGATGTTTGGCGAGCGCTCGGCGAGGCGTTCGACAATGGCGACGATCTGCGCCCGTGTCTTCCCACCGCCGAAAACTACCTCGGGAAATCCCAGGCGAGAGGCGCGCGAATGGTCTACGCGCGCAAAGCCGATGTCTTCGAAATGCAGGTTCTTTATGCGGTCGACGGCTTCTCGGCCGTCGAGATTCCCGCTCTTGTACGCCTCGAGCAATCTCTCAAGTTCAGTTAAATCCATGTATGTCGCTATTCTAACATTCGACTGTATACGGCCAGTACCGTATTATTTGCTGTTCCCGTGTCCACACTGATTAAAAACACCCGCTTAACTCTCGAGATGATCAAGATCGAGCATACGCTTTTCGCGTTGCCGTTTGCCTTTCTCGGGGCTGTATTAGCGGCGAACGGCGTTCCGACGGCGCGGCAGATCTTTTGGATCGTGATCGCGATGGTGGGCGCGCGTTCGGCGGCTATGGCGTTCAATCGTCTCGCGGATCGGAACATCGATGCGCGCAACCCGCGCACCGCGTCGCGTGCATTACCGGCCGGACTCCTGTCCGTTGGCTTTGTTTGGGCGTTCATCGTTGTGGCAGCGGCGCTGTTTCTACTCGCCGCGGCGATGCTGAACCGCCTGACGCTGATCCTCGCACCTATCGCGCTCGGAAGCGTGTTGCTCTATTCGTTAACCAAGCGCTGGACACAGTTTTCGCATATCGTGCTGGGCTGGTGTCTTTCGATCGCACCGACCGGCGCTTGGATCGCGGTCCGCGGCGAGATTGGGAGCCCGGTTCCGTTGTTGCTGTCGCTCGTGGTGCTGCTCTGGACCGCCGGTTTCGACATTCTTTACGCCTGCCAGGACTACGATTTCGATCGCCGCGAAGGACTTAGGTCAGTTCCTGCCCGCTTCGGTATCGCGCGCGCTCTCTGGATCGCGCGAAGCCTGCATGCGGCGGCCTTTCTCGCGCTGGTTTGGCTGTACCTGGTCACCGCGCTGGGACCGATGGCGCTCGCGGGAGTGATCGCAACCGGGGCTTTACTCGTATACCAACATAGACTGGTGCGCGCGGGCGATTTACGACGCCTCAACGCAGCGTTCTTTACAACTAACGCGTTTGTAAGCGTCATTTTGCTGGTAACGTTTGGCAGCGCTGTTTTTCTTCATCGCTAAAGTTGAGATTTCCGACGATGAACTTTTCACATGACGACAAACTGAACGAGATTGCCGATCGCGCAATAGCCGGCGAGCGACTCTCGTTTAAAGACGGTGTTGCGCTTTACGCCACCGACGACCTGCCGGCGCTAGGTAAACTCGCCGATACGATTCGCCGACGGCGGCACGGAAGCACCACTTATTTCAACGTCAATCGCCACCTGAATCCGACCAACATCTGTTACGCGGATTGCAAGTTCTGCGGGTTCTTTCGCACGCCTCGCCAACCCGACGCGTACACGCACAACATCGACGACAGTTTGAAAGTCGCGGCGCAGGCCGTTGCCGAAGGCGCCACTGAATTGCACATCACGGGAGGATTGAACACAAAACTCCCGTTCAGTTATTTCACCGATTTGCTGTCGTCGCTCAAGCGCGAGTACCCGCAACTGCATTTAAAGGCGTTTACGATGGTCGAGTTCGACCATTTCGCTCATTTCTACAAGATGGCTGATGAAGAGGTCATCGAAAAACTGATCGCGGCGGGTTTGGATTCATGTCCCGGTGGCGGTGCGGAGATCTTTCGCGAACCGACGCGTTCGATGATTTGCGCACATAAGTGCGACGCCGCACGATGGCTTGAACTACAAGGAAAAGTTCACGCGGCGGGTTTGAAAACAAATGCGACGATGCTTTACGGACATATTGAGTCGATCGAGGATCGCGTGGACCACTTCGTGAAGTTGCGCGAGCAGCAGGAGAAGTCGGGCGGTTTTCAATGCTTCATTCCGCTCGCGTTTTATCCGCCTGACACGCAGCTCGCCCACTTGCCTGGACCATCCGGCGTCGATTCACTTAAAACCATGGCCGTCTCGCGCCTAATGCTGGACAACTTCGATCACATCAAAGCCTACTGGGTGATGCTCGGTAAACGCCTCGCGCAGGTAGCGCTCCACTACGGCGCAAACGACATCGACGGCACGATCACCGAAGGCGGCGAATTGACGACGAGTTACTCAGTCGAAGCAAACAATGAAGTCCGCATGAGCAAGACGGAATTGATCGGTCTGATTGAAGACGCAGGCTATGAAGCTGTCGAACGCGACACTGTTTACAACCGGATCGAGCCGAAAGACTTAACGACCATAGGGTTGAACTAAAAATGATTACTGACACCGATAGAACCACGATCACGTTGGCGCACTCGCCTGACTCTGACGACGCCTTCATGTTTTACGGCCTCGCGACTCATAAACTCGACACTGGCTCGCTGAACTTCCAGCACCTGCTGAAAGACATTCAAACACTAAACGAAGAAGCGACACGGGGCACGTACGACGTCACCGCGATCAGTTTTCATGCTTACGCGTACGTCGCGGACAAGTACGCGTTGCTGCCGCACGGCGCGTCGATTGGCGATAACTACGGTCCAATCGTCGTCTCGCGAGAGCCCGCGATGCCGGATGACATTTCGAATCTGAAGATCGCGATTCCCGGAAAATTGACCAGTGCGTTTTTGGCGTTGCGGTTATTCAACGCCGACTTCAAATATGAAGTGGTCCCGTTTGACAAAATTATTGACGCCGTTCTGGATGGGAGCTGCGATGCGGGTTTGTTGATTCACGAGGGGCAGTTGTTTTACCAGCGGAAGGGGCTGCACAAGGTGCTGGACCTTGGCGAATGGTGGTATGAGCAGCATGGGCTGCCACTGCCGATGGGCGGCAACGCCATCAAGCGGGACCTCGGTCCTGAGCTTACGCGCGAGGTCTCAAATCTGTTGCGGGAGAGTATCCGCTACTCGCTGAACCATCGCGAGGACGCGCTCCAGTACGCGATGCAGTTCGCCCGCGACATGGACACCGCGCTGGCTGATCGGTTTGTGGGTATGTGGGTCAACGACCTGACCCTTGACTACACCGACCGCGGCCGAGAAGCCGTCCGGCGGCTGCTGGAAGAAGGTTTCGAAAAGGGCATTATCCCGAATCGAGTTCCTATCGACTTCGTTTGAGGGTTTTGAAAGAACATGGGGTTTCGAAGGGAAAACTCAGCTCAACAGCCACGGCGCGTGATATACGCCGAGGCTATGCCTCGCCGTTGACTGCTACTATCACCGGGGCTCCGCCCTTTCGTTTGGCCTCTGGCCAAACCTGAGGGCCCGAACCAGGGGCAAAGCCCAATGCTTTAGAAACTTGTGATCGGCGGGGCAGAGCCGTCGCCCCACATCAGTCGGCAAAGCGGCGGAAATCGACTCCCCTGCAACGCACTCTTTGAATCCGCGAGTTTTAAGGATTTTCTTTAAGACCTAGCTGGGGTGTGCGCGGTGATTTTTTAAGCCACCCCGCCCAGAAGGAGCAGCTAATCACCGCGCACATCATCGACCTCAGACCACGTAAAACCAAGCTCCTCCCAAAGCCTGGTTTATCGCCCCGGCCGTGAAAGCAACGCCGCCGCTCGGCGTCACGTCTGCGCTCCCGCGCCGTAAAGCTCCACGGATTTAGGACGAGTGCCTGTTGTCGACATGAGGACCTTGAGAAACCGTAACTTTCAAACCAGCGAGCCCGGATTTTCGAGGTCAATCGGGCTTAGTTTTTGCGAAATGCCGCTGGCCAACACATAACTTATTCTAGCTCGTGGACATTACACCAGTTGCAGGAAACTTTGCAATAGGAAAATGGCAAATTTCACCGCCCCCCAGACACCGAAGCCAAGACCGCTGACAACCGTCGTCTTTCGTTGCGGCATCTGAAAAGACGCACGTTTCGGCCAGGCCCCGGGCCTGTAAATCCACTAGCCAGGTAGACAATGAAGAATCAATTTTCGGCATTACGCACCTTTTTCGTCGCCAGCTTCGCCCTGGTCCTAATCGGCCTTATAACATTCACGGCTTCGGCCCAGTCAGAGCCCACAGGCGGAATGAGTGCCGCGGAAACAGATCGAATTATCAAGGCGTTCACGAACAAAGAGATCCAATTCCGCCGCGCCCTCAATCAATACTCATTCAAGCGCGACGCATTGTTTCAGAGTATTGGCATGGGTGGCCAGATTACCGGCGAGTACCACCGCGTCTCGATGTTTACTTTTGACGATTCCGGCAACCGCTACGAGAAGATCAGCTTTTTCCCGATGTCCACAATGGACGCCGCCGGCGTAACCGTTACTAACGAAGATATTGACGACCTGGGCGGTATTAACCCGTTCGCACTCGAGCCTGACAAGATCGACAGGTACACGTTCAGATATGCCGGTAAAGAAAAGATCGACGAACTGAACCTCTACGTCTTCGATGTCGCGCCGAAAGTAATGCCAGACGCGAAAAAGACAAAAGAACGATTGTTCATGGGTCGAGTGTGGGTCGACGATCAGGACCTGTTTATTGTTAAAACGCGCGGAAAAGGCCTCCCGGAGACCAAGACCAATAAGTTTCCGAATGTCGAAACGTACCGCGAGCAGATCGATGGCCGCTACTGGTTTCCGACTTACTCCTACGCCGACGAAGAGCTGATTTTTGACAATGGCAACTCAATCCACATCCGGGTAAAAGTTAAATACACAGACTTTGCTCCGGCGCGCGCAACGTTGAAGGTCACCGAAATCGGCGAAGACGAAGGTGGCACGGCAAGGGACGCGAAACCAATCGAGGGTGGAAACTTGAATTCCAAAGCCCTCTCGCTACCGGCACCAAAACTTTCAGAAGAAGCCAAGCGGCAGAAACAATCCGGCAAGATCACGGTTCGCGTGATTGTCGACGAGAACGGTAAGGTTGTTTCGGCAGTAGCTCAGAATGGACCAGCGGTGTTGCGGCAAATTGCTGAAGAAGCGGCGCGCCAGGCGACATTCGCGCCGACGACACAAGACGGCATCGTTGTGAGAGTGATGGGCGATCTCGTCTATGACATCAGGAATTAAAGCTGCTTAGCGATCCACTGTCGGACCTCGGAGATAAGCGCGTTAATCGCATCATCCGTGGTCCGATTTGTTGTTACGACCGGCGGTAGGATTACCATCTCGAGAATTCCGGATCTGGCTTCACCAGTTCCCTTTCCCATCAACACATCAGAGTTTTTGATCGCGACGGGAACGACCGGCACGCCGGCCTCGCGCGCCATGTAGAACGCGCCTTTCTTGAACGGCAACAGCTCGCCCGGTTTCGCGCGCGTCCCTTCAACGAAAACAGCAAACGAAATGCCCGACTTAATACGCTCTGCCGCAGCTCCCGTGGTGCGAAGCGCGCTCTCGCGATTCGTGCGATCGATTGCCATCACGTTCACGAAACCCATGCCCACGCCGAGCACCGGCACCTTCAACAATTCCTTCTTCGCCAGCAGACCGATCCGACGTCCGGTATAAACAAACATCGCCGCGGTATCCAAATACGATCGATGGTTTGAAACGAAGACGTAAGTCTGTTTCGGATCGAGCAAATCGAGCCCGGTCACCTTCACGTGGACGCCGCTGAACCGCAACCATTGCCGGGCGCCAAAGAGCGCCCACGGGTACACGAGGTCATGCTTGTTCACGATCCACGCGATAATCAGAATCGGCGGACCGAGCGTGCCGAGCAGCGCGCCCGCGAGAAACAGCGACCACCAATAGTGCAGCCGCCGCATAAAGCTGCGCGGTGGGGTTATGCTAGACTCGACGGACGTAGTCGACTTGTCGACCGTAGTCTTCTCGATTGCGGCGCTATCTTCCATCTGTTTACGCAAAGGAACTCGTCATGACTAGCCTTCGATCCGTAACGGTTGGCCTGGCCGTGGTACTGTCGCTTGCCGCGTTTTCCGCCGCCTCGTTCGCGCAAAGAACAGCGCCGCGCGTTGATGCCTCCGCCGCGATACCGTCACCGAAGTCAGTCCTCGGATTTACGCCGGGTGACGATCGAACGATAGCGGACTGGTCGCAGATCACCAACTACTTCACTCGCCTCGACCGTGCCTCAGATCTCGTTACGGTCCAAACGTTGGGCCAATCTACCTTGAAACGGCCGCTAATCGTAGCGTTCATCAGCGCGCGAGAGAATATACTGGCGCTCGAAAAATACAAAGACATCCAGCAGCAACTCGCCGATCCGCGCAGAGCCACCCAAAGAGTTCAGCGCGACAGACTGGTCGCTAACGGCAAAGTCGTCGTCGCGATCTCCTGCTCGATCCACTCGACTGAGATCGTCGCATCGCAGATGTCGATGCAACTTGCCTACGAGCTCGCTACCACCCAGGACGCCGAAACGCGCGAGATCCTGCAAAACACGATACTGCTACTAATTCCGTCGCCCAATCCTGACGGCATCGACATCGTCGCCAACTGGTATCGCAAAACGCTCGGAACGCCATTCGAAGGACGGGAACCACCGGAGCTTTATCATCACTACGCGGGTCATGATGACAACCGCGACTGGTTCATGCTCAACCTAAAAGAGACGCAAGTAATCACGCGCTTCTTCTGGCACGAGTGGTTTCCGCAGATTGTTTACGACGTCCACCAGCAGGGATCGAACGGATCACGTTTCTTCATTCCGCCGTTTTACGATCCGGCCAATCCAAACATCTCGCCAGTGTTGCTGCGCCAAGTTGGATTAATTGGACACAAAGTCGCTGCTGACCTTCAGGCTGCAGGTTACCGCGGCGTGTTGACTAACGCGCTTTACGACACGTGGTGGCACGGTGGCTTTCGCACGGCGCCGTATTTTCACAACTCGATCGGCATTCTTTCCGAAGCCGCGAGCGCAAGATTGATGACGCCGACAACCGTCAATCGCGAACAACTCGCGCGCTCCACTACACGCGGAATGCGAAACGCGACTGAATCGTCAACCAACTTTCCCGATCCGTGGCCGGCTGGAGTGTGGCGTCCGCGCGACATCATGAACATGGAAATGATCGCCGCCCGCGGCGTGCTGTCGATGGCCGCTAAATTTCGTGGCGACTACCTGCGAAACTTCTATGAACTCGGGAAGAAGGCTGTCGAGTTGCCGCTAGAGCTTAACGAACCATTGGCGTACCTGCTGCCTGCGGGACAAGGACGTGATGAGACCTTCGCAAAGATAATCGAGACGCTCGTCGGCCAGGGCATCGAAGTTCACCGGCTGGACCAGGAGCTGCATCTCACGCATGGACCACAAATCCTGCAAAGAACAAACGCTCCAACGGAGAAGCTTGGCACCTATCGCACCGTAATCGACAAGCCAATGACGATGGAAGTCCCGCTCGGCAGCTACATCGTGTTTCTCAACCAGCCGCAGCGATCCAACATCCTGGCTCTGTTTGCGCCGCAGATCTATCCGAACCGTCTGACAGCGCAGGGCGAAGCCGAACGGCCGTACGACGTCGCCGGTTGGACCTTGCCGTTGCAAATGGGGCTTGAGGCTCCGGCTGTGACGGCCATCAAGGAAAAGCCTTCAGAACGAAAACTAACGCTTGTGAAAAACGGCAATCAGGTGCGCGCCGATCTGGCGCTCGCGCCGAGAAGAGGCGATGAGTCACCGATCAAAAATCCCGTCCGGCAGCCCGTACGCGTCGGCATCTACAGACCATGGATGAGCAACATGGACGAAGGCTGGACGCGGTTTGTCTTCGACACCTTCAACGTTCCTTACTCCTCTGTACGCGACGCGGATGTTCGACAAGGCGGACTCCAATCAAAGTTCGACGTACTGATTCTCACGTCGCAGGCGAGTGCCCAGATCATCGGCGGCAACGCCGCTGGTACGGCGCCGGCCGAGTTCACGGGTGGAATTACTGATGCCGGCGTGAATAATCTCAAAGAGTTTGTAAACCAGGGCGGAACGCTCGTGTGTTTCGATAACGCCTGCGACCTGGCGATCAAACAGTTCAACCTTCCGGTTAAGAACGTGCTCGACGGCGTGAGGTCCTCGGAATTCTATTGTCCGGGATCGATTCTCGCACTCGACGTCGATAACAAGCACCCGTTTGCCGCGAGTGTGCCGGCGACACTCCCGGCGTATTTCATCAACAGCTCCGCTTACGCGCTGACGTCAACCGACGCAAACGTTCGGGTGGTCGCCCGCTATGCAAAGGAGAACGTGCTGAGGTCAGGCTGGCTGCTTGGCGAGGACAAGCTCAAAGGGCAAATAGCGCTAGCCGACGCCGGCCTCGGGAAGGGACGCGTCGTTCTGTTCGGCTTCCGGCCGCAGCATCGCGGACAGGCGTGGGGCACGCTTCCATTACTCTGGAACGTCCTTTCCAGTGCTTCCACAAACACATCTGAGTAGCGGGAAAGAGTAATTCTTAGCGCCTTTGCGGCTTTGCGGGAGACCTGTTTTTGCAACAGGCAGTTCCCGCAGAGGCGCAAAGGCGCTAAGAATACATTCAATGCCTTGCTCATATGACGACGAGGGGAGTATTCTTGCCCACATAACGGTTTTTCTCTGCCCCTGATTTATTTCCCTAAATCAAAAACCGCAAGCAACAAGTCTGATTAGTAGGCATCAAAATGGGGCTCGACGTGTTCGAGCACTTATTGGGAGCTAACTATGAAAAGGTTTTGTGTTTTCTTATTGCTCCTCTCCCTGTTCTCTACGGTAACGAGCATTGGTTTGGGACAAAGCCGGCCGCGGCGTGTGGGTACGCAGCAAAACGTCCCGCAAAGCACCCCTGCGCCGGCACCCGAGGCGACCGACCCGGGGCAGCCCGGCCAGCCGCCGGTTCTGCGTGGTGCGAACAATCCGAACAACCGCAAACCGGATCAGCAACCCGAGCCCGCGGCGACACCGCCGGAAGAAGTTGACGCCGGCGACATCATTCGCGTCGAGACCACCCTGGTCACCATTCCCGTCAGCGTGATGGATCGCGATGGCCGTTACATTCCCAACCTCAGGAAAGAAGACTTTCGGATCTGGGAAGACGAGGTCGAACAAGACGTGGCGTTCTTTGCTTCCGTCGACAAACCGTTCTCGGTTGTGTTGATGCTCGATGTCAGTCCGTCAACGCAGTTTCGACTCGACGAAATCCAGAACGCGGCGATCAGCTTCGTCAACCAACTTCGCGTGGATGACCGCGTGATGGTGGTCGCCTTCAATGAAGACGTAAAGGTACTGTCAGAATTCACCACGGATCGCGCGAAGCTCGAACGCGCTATCTTTCGCGCCAAAACGGACAGCGGCACGAGCCTTTACGACGCCGTCGACCTCGTCATCAACAAACACTTGAGTCGCACGTCCGGCAGAAAAGCAATCGTGCTTTTTACCGACGGGGTTGATACGACCAGTGACAATGCGCATTATGAAAGCACAGTGATGGATGCGCAGGAACTTGACGCGCTGATCTATCCCGTTCAGTACAACACAGCCGGCGACATGGGCCAGGTGGTCCAGATTCCCACGGCGCCAATCGACGTGTTTGGACAGATTCTCGGAGGCATTTTTGGAGGCGGCAGGAATCGCGGTGGTGGTGGCATGGGCCGGCCGCGTGGAACTGCCCGTGGCGATTACGAAGTCGGCAGGCGATACCTGGAGGCATTGGCAAACGCTACCGGCGGGCGAGAGTACCGTGCCGATTCGCTGCAAAACATGACGTACGCGTTTGCGAACGTTGCCGAGGAACTACGACGGCAGTACAGCATCGGTTACTACCCGAAGCGCGTTCCGCAGGTTGGGCAGCAACGCAGGATCAAGGTGCGCGCAAAACAACCCAATCTCGCGGTGCGCTCGCGCGACAGTTACATCTTCAACCCCGGGGGCGGGACACAGGAAAAGTCAGCGCAAACAAATGCGCCGGTGTTGCGGAAGACAAATTAGGGCCGGTGCCGAGACGCGGTGACGGGGAGATGGAGAGAAACGGTGACCGGCTCGCTTTCCCCCGTATCACCCCGTTACCCATTCACCGCGTCTGCACTCGACGGCGTTACTGGACGGATATCGAGCGGCTGATTAACTCTGTCGCGGTTGGTTCAATGGCGGGTAGTGAGACGACCAACACTGCACCGCCATTTCCCTCTCGATTGCCCGCCCACACAGTGCCGCCGTGCAACTCAACCAGGTGACGGACAATCGCCAGTCCCAATCCCAGCCCGCCGTGTTTTCTCGTACTGGAACTATCAGCCTGAGTAAACCGCTCAAAGATGCGCGGTAGAAAATCAGCAGGTATGCCCGGTCCTGAATCCTCGATCCTGATCTCCGCCAACGATCCGTGCTGGCGCAAGTAAACATCGACCGACCCACGTTGCGGCGTAAACTTCACCGCGTTTGCGAGCAGGTTCCACAGGATCTGCTGCAACCTCTCCACGTCGGCCTTGACGATCGCGTCAGGAGCTTCGAAGTGCATGCGCAGATCGATCTCCTTGGCCTCAGCAGCCGGCCGCACCGCATCGATCGCAGCGTGAATTACCAGCAACAGATCCACTCGCTGCGTATTGATTCTCAACTTACCGGTAACGATCCGAGACACGTCGAGCAAATCCTCGATGATCTGCCGCTGCGCTGAAGCATTGCGCTCGATCACTTCGAGGGCATGCGCCATACCCTCTTTGTCGAGTTGTCCACTGCGAACGAGCCGTGACCATCCCACCACCGCATTTAACGGCGTGCGCAACTCATGCGAAACGGTCGCCAAAAACTCTTCTTTCAAACGACTCGCTTCCTCTGCCTCTTCTCGGGCTTGACTCTCTCGGTCCAACAACTCCGCACGCTCGATTTCCGCCTGAACGGCGGCGGTGATGTTCATCGTCACACCGCGCATTCCGACCGGACCACTCTCGTCGCAAACAACAACGGACTGGGCCTCGACCCAGACGTTGCTCCCGTCTTTGCGCAACCAACGAAACCGGCTCGTGCCGCCTTTGCCCGACTCGAAGATCGCCGCCGCTTCGCGCGCCGCTCGTTCCTTGTCTTTGGGATGAACGATCGTGAGCCAGAAATTCGGCGTCGACAACCACTCTTCCTGGCTGTAGCCGAGCAGCTTCTCAACGTGACTACTGACGAAGTCGATCCGCTGACTGGCGACGTCGGGTTTGGCCCAGGCTTCCCAAACCACACCCGGGACATGGGCCACTAGTTGTTCGATCCGTCGCCGTTGTAGTTCCAGTTCCGATCCGAGTTTTGACTTGTCTGCTTCTGCTTTGCGCCGTTCAGAAGTAACTGCGGACACCACCAGCGTCATCAATGAACTCGTGCCGACAAACGTAATCAATAAGATCAGCGCGACGTTCGGGCTGGCCAGCACCCATGGACCATAACCATGCTTCGCTCCCCACACGGCCACACTCGCCATCAACACGATTGCGCTCGTGACGATTCGCAAGTCGAACTTCAACGCAGCCCACAGGAGAAACGGCAGCGACAGGTAAGCTAGTGGATAAGTTTTGACCGGCCCCGGAAACCACCCGCCGAAGACGATCATTACTACCGACAAATGCAGTATCAGCAGAACGGCGATTTCAACTCCGTGTTCAGCCTTCAACTCGCCGGGCCAGCGCCACGACAGGATAAAGGGCGCCACGATCAGCGCACCGAAACCGTCGCCGATCCACCAAGTCAACCAGAAAGGCCAAAAGGTGGCCCATTCCGCCGCACCACCAAGGCGGAGGCTGAGATTTCCAATCGTCGCACTCACCATCGGCGCCAGAATTGCCGCACAGCCGACGAACCGCATCACATCGGCCACGGAGTCGAGCGAATTGCGCCAGCGAGCGACACGTTGTAAGAGCCAGACAGCGACGACGGCCTCGAGCGTGTTTCCAACGGCGATGCCAAACGCCGATCCTACCGGAATATCAGTCAATACATTCACGGCGAGAGCGCCGAGAAAGATACCGGGCCAAACGCGCCGCCCGAATATCAGGAGTGCAGCGATGGCGATGCCGGTCGGTGGCCAAATGGGTGTGACGTTGCTATGAAGTGCGGCGAGAGACAGCCCCAGCTTTGCAGCCGCAAAGTAGACGAGGGCCAGCAGGGTAATGCGAGCAATCAGGGGAACGGGACGGCTCATTTACTAAAATCCGTGAACACGGATTCTAAACTCCAGAACAGAAAAAAGCGCGGCGGTTTTTGCCGTCCGCCGCGCCAACTATACCCACAGGAGGAAAGGGGTATTCAACGCGCGGAAGTATAGTGGATTTGCCCGGCACTGGCAATGTGCGGAGCCGCACGTAACGACCGTCTTTTTTGCTAAAACAAACACTAAACATTGTCGGAGAACTAGTATTTCGCAAGCGTGCTGTTTGTGGCAAAGGTTCACGAGATCTCTCGCTCTTCAACTATGCTAAGATTTGTCGCATCCCCATTTTTAATAGAGATCAATAGCCGGCTGCCCCGCACGAACTTTCTTTTAGTCTCCGCCGAGGCTTTACGTCACGATCCGGAAAGTTTAATGGCCACGCACGATACGATTGTCGTCGGAGCTTCAGCAGGTGGAGTCCAGGCTCTGACAGAACTGGTCA
>DASRPN010000205.1:0-11427 GCA_035646355.1 Pyrinomonadaceae bacterium
ATTGGGATTCTCCGGAAGCCACGTCACAACGGCGTCACAAGCAAAAAGAGGGTTGTTGATCTTGCGGCTGTAAGTAATTGAAAGCGGTGGGTTTATTGGTGGAGCAGAGGGGGATCGAACCCCTGACCTCCGCATTGCGAACGCGGCGCTCTGCCAAACTGAGCTACTGCCCCACGCGGAGTGTCATATTAGGAAGCGTAAGTGATCGTGTCAAGGATGCGAGTTGCTGCGCCGTCGGCGAGGCCGCCCAGATCATCCTGAGGTCAGTTTTGACCGGATAAGCGCGATGATCTCCTCAAGTCGCTCGACATGTTTGCCGCCGCCTTGTGCAAGATCCGGTTTGCCGCCACCCCGGCCGTCGAGCATGGTGCAGGCTTCGCGCATCAATGCGTTCATGTCGCCTGGCGCGTCGGACGAGCGGGCGAAGACGAGGCGTGCGGTGTCGTTGTCGCGGGAACCGAGTAAGGCGATTGTGCGTGGGTTGGCCATGATGGCTTGCGCAAGTTTTTTCAACGACTCTGCATCACGACCCTCAAATACACGCATTACGATTCCACCTGAAGCCGTCGCTAATAACTTCTCAGCCTCGACTTCCGCCACCATTTCTTCAAGCAAACGTATCCGGCGGTGAAGGTCTTTCTGCTCTTCTAATAAATGTGCCGTCAATTGAGGTATGTCGTCGCGGCCGGAGCTGAACAACGCCGCGACTTCGCGTGCACTTCGGTTCGCCTTGCGATAATCAGCAAGCGCGCGCGTGCCCGCCACGAAATCGATTCGCGTCAGACCTTTTGCGCGTTCCCACGATCGCACCACGATCATCCCAACCTCACCCGTGCGATACGCATGCGTACCTCCGCATGGCGTCAAGTCGAACCCGTCGATCTCAATCAACCGCAGTTCGCCTTCGCGCGAAGGTTCCTTGCGTAATGACAATTCGGACGCCTCTTCCGACGTAACATTGCGAATGGTGATCGCCCGGTTTTCCCAGATCACATTGTTCGCCAGCTCGACTGCCCGTTCGATCTTCTCAGTCGTCGGCTCCGACAACTCGAGGTCGATTTCGCACGACGTATCCAACACGCGAAACCCGCGAGTCGGCGCATTGAACAGCGTGACAAACGCTTGCGAGAGAATGTGCTGGCCCGTGTGTTGTTGCATGTGGTCCAACCGTCTGGACCAGTCGACGCGACCTCGAATAATCGCATCGCGCGGAGGCGTTACTCCCTGCACGACGTGAAGCACGCCGCGGTCGCCATCGTCAATGCATTCCACGACGCGCATGCCGTCAAGTGTTCCGGTGTCGCTCGGTTGCCCACCGCCAGTCGGATAGAACGCCGTACGATTTAAAACGATCGCGGTCCAACCGCTGACACGCTCAGTGACATCTACAACACGAGCTTCAAACTCGATCAGGTGTGAGTCCAAATAATAAAGACGTTCGGTTACCGGCATTTTTCTGTAAGATAATCCGCGCATGCCTGCTTGTCCACGCAAATCAATCGTCGCACTGGCGGTGATTGCAATCCTGAGCGCCGCTGTCGGTGCTCAGGAACAAGAGCCACCGCTAAGGTCCATAACTTACAAACTCTCAATGTCGCGACCGACGTCGCACCTGTTCGAGGTCATAGTGACAATTGCCGTGCCCGACGAATCAAGAAACAAACCGCTACAACTTCAAATGGCGAAATGGTCGCCAGGACGTTATGGCGTGTTCGACTTCGCGAAGAACGTCCAGGAGTTCCGCGCCAACGGCCGTGTTACGCGTGTCGACGATCAAACGTGGAGCGTGGATCCAGCGGGATCGAATACCATCACCGTCTCTTACAAAGTCTTCGGAAACGATCTCGATGGCACGTTTTCACAACTCGACGAGCGACACGCGAATTATAACGGCGCGTCGATCTTCATGTACGTGGTGGGCCACAAATCGGATCCGGTAAAACTCACAATCCAACCTCCGTCAGGTTGGAAGATTGTCAACGGTCGCATGGACCATGCGGGCCAAACCGAGTGGAGCTTTCCGAACTGGGACGTCATGGTCGACACCCCCACCGAAATCGCGCCGGATTGGACGCAGGAGACATTTGAAGTCGACGGGAAGAAATATCACGTCGTGGTCCATTCGTTTGGCGCGGAAGGTGGCAAGCGTCCGTCGCTCGTGAAAGACATCGAAAAGATCGTTCGCGCACAAATCGCAATGTGGGGAGCGCCGGAATTTAACGAATACACGTTCCTTCTCCACTACGCTGCCGACGATCGTTCCGGCGACGGAATGGAGCATCTGACGTCGACGCAGATCATCGAGCCTGGCGCGCTCGGCGAACCCGGTATGTACGAGGCTACACTCGGCACGGTTTCCCACGAGTTCTTTCACGTCTGGAACGTGAAACGTCTTCGACCGGAAGAGCTTGGACCATGGGACTTCACGCGATCGTTGCGCACGCGCGGGCTGTGGGTCGCCGAAGGTTTCACAAACTATTACGGCCATCTGATGTTGCGGCGAGCGGGTATCTGGAACGACAAGAAGTTCCTTGAACGAGAAGCACAGACAATCGGGCGCATTGAGAGCGCGCAGGGCAGCAAGTTGATGAGCGCTGAAGAATCGTCCTTGTCGGCACCGTTCATCGACGACGCTCCCCACGCGCAGTTAACCAATCTCCACAACACCACGATCAGCTATTACCCGAAAGGCGAACTCATCGGAATGGTGATGGACCTGCTGGTGCGTGGTCGCACCAAGGGTCGGGCGTCGCTCGACGACGTGATGCGCCGGATGTATGACGAGTTTTATCTGAAGAGTCCGAACAGCAGTTACTACCTGCGCGGGCGAGGTTATCAAACGGAAGATCTCGAGCGAATGGTGTGGCAGGTTTCGGGAAAGGACTTCACAGATTTCTTCAAACGTTACGTGCGCAGCGTTGAAGTGTTGCCGTACGACGAGGCGTTTAGTTACGTGGGTTTGCGATTAGTGAAGACGCAGGCGAAGGAGCCGTTCGACGCCGGGTTGTCGATCGAGTTTGGTTGGGTGGCGATGATCGAGAACGTTCGCAATGGTTCACCGGCGGAAGAGGCCGGACTCAGCGCAGGTGACTGGATTGTTTCACTCGCGGGCCGCGAAGTTACGAGAGATTGGTTGAAGACGCTTGCGCGTCACAAGCCAGGCGACTCAATCCCAATTACCGTAAAACGCGATCGCCGAATGATTAAGACAAGCATAGTTCTAAAAGAAGTTGAGCGGTTTGAGTACCGGATTGAAGAGGACCAAAGTGCAACGCCCGAGCAGAAGGCACTCAGAAACGCCTGGTTAAGAGGAACCCGAAATTAAGGAACGATCACTTCAAGTGAATGAGGTGCGATCTCGAAACGCATCGGCAGCGATCCGATTAACTCGCCATCAATTTGGACCTGCGAGTTACCAAATGCGCGAACCTTATCTGTCTTGATGAACTTCACTGCGGGGTTATCACGCGGCATCCCCGCCCGCATCGCAGACGACAACAGTCGTAAATAACGAAACCGGTTCGACGTCTCGATAATACAGACCTCGAATTCGGGCTCGTCTAGTCGCGCTTCCGGGGTGATCGCAAGATCACCACCATACCGCGGCGCCTTTCCGATAGCCGCAAACGTAGCCGTGTACTCACGTCCATCAATCTCCAACTTAAACGGATGCGGACTCCACGACGCGAGATGACTCAACCCCGAAATCCAGAACGCTCCTTTGCCGATTCGTTTTTTCAACCTCGGTCGCACATGACGCACGATCGAGGCGTCGAGACCGATTCCAGCCATGAGGGCAAAGTGACGACTGACGTTGTTCGTCTCGTCGATCGCGAGACCGAGGTGAATCCGTCGCGAGTTACCACGCGCAGCAATTACTGCTGCTTCCTGTTCGTCCAACGGCAGACCAAGCTCACGCGCAAGCACGTTCGCCGTTCCGCGAGGAATGATTCCCAGACGTGCTTTCGTTCCCGCGACACCCTGAATGACTTCGTTGATGGTCCCGTCACCGCCCGCGACGATGATCTCAGACGATCCATTCCGTGCGGCGCGCGCTGCGATCTGAGTCGCGTCATGCGGCGCTGTCGTCGGTCTCAAATCGACCTCAACACCACGCGATCTTAGAAGAGAAGCGATGTGTTCGATGGGAATACGGCGCGAGTTATAGCGTCCGGTCCTGGGGTTTGAAATTAGCGTTGCCTTGCGTGCTCCCACGGATCTTCACAGTTACTCCAACCGGTAATTTGGCGCCTCTTTCGTGATGATCACGTCGTGAACGTGCGACTCTTTCAAGCCGGCCGACGTGATACGCAGGAAGCGAGTCTGCTCCTGGAATTCGCGGATCGTGTGACAACCTGTGTAACCCATGCCGGATCGGAGTCCGCCTACGAGTTGCGTCACCATGTCAGCGAGCGTTCCTTTATAGGGAACTCGACCCTCGATTCCTTCGGGCACCAGTTTCGACTCACTCGCCGTCATGTCCTGGGCGTACCGATCGCGGGAACCTTCGCGCATGGCGCCGATCGATCCCATTCCCCGGTAGCTCTTGAACGAACGACCCTGAAACAAGATCACTTCGCCAGGCGCCTCTTCTGTTCCGGCAAACAACGATCCAATCATCACCACGTCCGCGCCGGCGGCGATTGCCTTAGCAACATCGCCGGAAAACTTCACGCCGCCGTCGGAAATCACCGGCACCCCTGTGCTGCGTGCTGCCTGAACACAACTTGAAATGGCGGTTATTTGCGGCACCCCCGCGCCCGTCACCACCCGCGTCGTGCAGATCGAACCCGGCCCGATGCCGACTTTGATCGCATCCACTCCTGCGTCAATCAATTCCTGCGCCCCGTCGGTCGTGCCGACATTCCCGGCGATCAGATCTGTTTCCGAATGTCGACGTTTGATATCTCGCACTGCGTTGATGACGCGTGAAGAGTGTCCGTGCGCCGTGTCGATAACCAGACAGTCAACACGAGCTTTTACCAATTCATCAGCGCGTTCCCGATAATCACCAGTTGCGCCGATCGCCGCCGCGACACGTAACCGCCCGAGGTTGTCTTTCGCCGCCGAGGGATACTTGATTGCCTTTTGAATGTCCTTGACGGTGATCAAACCCTTAATGTGCTTGTCCTCATCGACGACGAGCAGTTTTTCGATCCGGTGTTTTTGCAATACCGCTTTCGCCTGATCCAACGTGGTGCCGACAGGAACCGTGACAAGCGGCTGTTTTGTCATCACGTCAGCCACGGGAATGTCGAACCGTGTTTCAAAGCGAAGATCCCGATTGGTAATGATGCCGACGAGGTGTCCGGTTTCATCTACGACCGGCACGCCGCTGATGTGAAATCGCTCCATCACCTGTAGAGCTTCGCGCACGGGTCGATCGGGTCGAATCGTGACCGGATCGACGATCATTCCCGATTCCGATCGTTTAACTTTGTCGACTTCCTCCGCCTGCCGTTCGATGCTGAAATTCTTGTGAATGACGCCGATGCCACCCTGTTGTGCGAGCGCGATCGCAAGCGATGCTTCCGTCACTGTGTCCATTGCGGCCGAGCACAGTGGAATCTGCAAACGGATGTTGCGAGTAAATTGTGTGGCGGTGTCGGTCTCGTGAGGAAGAACGTCAGAACGTGCGGGGATTAATAATACGTCGTCGAAGGTCAAGCCTTCGTAAATATCGGATGTGATCATGTCTGGCTAATAATTCCTGGTTCGTTGCCGTTAGCTCTGAATTGTCTATTGTTGATGAACGCCCATTATACATAGAAGCGTAGTATTCGTGATTCTGTGGGACACGGTTCTCAGCGCGTTTTTGAAACCAGTAAAGCGCCGCGAGTGCGGCGGCGGTCAGCACAGCCAGAATCAGAATCGCCAGGATCACAGTTAATAAAGGAGAACGTGTCGCCGGCGTATCGGTGTAGACCTTGGAATGCATTGGCGTGGTGTTGACGTCGTCGGAGCTGTCGCCGTGCTCGCGCAGATATCGCGTGTAACCTTCAATCGCTTCGCGTTCATCGTAGCCGACGCACTTCGCGTAGGCCTTTATAAAGGAGCGATTAAAAACACCTCCGGGCAGGCGTTTGTAATCGTTCGCTTCGATTGCTTCTAAATAATGGACTGAGATTCTGGTTTGATCGCAGATCTCGCGCAGGCCAATACCGCGCTCCTCGCGAGCGACTCGCAATTGTTCGCCTATGCTTGCTGCCATCTCCAATCGCTCATTCCTGGCGTTGGGTCGGTTGGACTGCCGCTAGTATGTAATGCGTACATACTCCCGCTTTTTCGGCACTATAGCCTGCGCTGCTAAACGGTGTCAAACTTTAGGTTACTTCTCTTGCTTCTTGTCGCTCGCGGTGGTACGTTGAGGCCAATCAATGAACCGGTAACAGTCAGTTTTAATTTCTACAATTACAAAGTGAGGATCAAGAGATGCCCCTGGAAGCACTCGGAATGGTTGAGACCAAAGGATTCGTGGGTGCAGTTGAAGCCGCCGATGCGATGGTCAAAGCAGCGAATGTACAACTGCTCGGCAAAGAATATATCGGAGCAGGTTACGTGACGATCTTCGTGCGTGGCGATGTTGGCGCGGTGAAAGCTGCTACGGACGCAGGCGCGGCAGCAGCCAGGCGTGTCGGCGAGTTGATCAGCGTGCATGTGATCCCGCGTCCGCATGCTGAAGTCGAGCGCGTGCTTCCCGTAAATGGTCGCACCGGTTTGAGCCCCGATGAAACCTCGCTGCAAGGTGGCGGCGCACGCGGGCAGCTCGGTCAGGGAGATCAAGGCCGTTCGCTCGGTGCGGGTACACGCGAGGCCAACAAAGAACGAGCAAGATAGTGCTTTGTTCTTGGTGCTTTGGACTTTGTTCGCTTGTGACGGTGCGATTCAACCCTGAGCCTACGTTAGCGAACAAAGAACAAAGAACGAAGCACTAAGTTCGGAGTTTTATTATGTCAGTAGATAAAGATCTAGTTTCCGTACAGCAGGCGCGCGATCTTGTGGAGGCAGCGCATCGCGCCCAGGCCGAAGTGGCCCAATTCGATCAGGCAAAGATCGATCGTATTTGTGAAGCCATGGCGAAAGCTGCGTTGCGCGAGGCGGCACGGCTGGGAGCAATGGCTGTTGAGGAAACTGGTTTCGGCGTTCCCGATGACAAACGAGAGAAAAACCGGTTCGCAGCCGAAGACGTGTGGAACTACTTTCGCGGACTGCGCACCAAGGGAGTTGTTTCCGAGTCGAAAGACGTAGTCGAGATCGCAAGCCCCCGCGGTGTGGTAGCGGGCATCATACCTTCCACTAATCCAACCTCGACCGCAATTTTCAAGATCCTGATCGCTATCAAGTCGCGTAACGCGGTGGTGCTGTCGCCACACCCATCCGCAGCGAAGTGCATCAACGAAACAGCGCGCGTCATGCGCGAGGCTGGTGTCAAAGAAGGCCTGCCGGCTGATGCAGTCGGTTGCATGACGTCGGCGACGATCGAAGGCACCGAAACGTTGATGAAGCACAAGCAGACAGCAGTGATTCTTGCCACTGGAGGAATCGGCCTCGTCCGCGCTGCGTATTCGTCGGGTAAACCTGCCTTCGGTGTTGGACCAGGCAACGTACCTGTTTGCGTCGAGCGAACTGCCGATGTGGCGAAAGCGGTGCAGGACATTCTGACTGGAAAGTGTTTCGACAACGGAACGATCTGCGCTTCGGAGCAAGCGGTAGTTTGCGATGCGCCAATCGAGCAGGCGGTTCGCGAACAGTTCAAACTCCAGGGCGCGCATTTTCTGTCCGCGGCGGAAGCCGACCAGCTCGCGAAGGTTGTCGCCACTCCGCAACGATCGCTGAATCCAGCGATCGTCGGCAAATCGGTTGAAGTGATTGCAAAGATGGCGGGGTTGACTGTTCCGCCGGGAACGCGGTGTTTGATTGCGAACGTCGCGGGGGTGGGTCGTGACCATCCACTGTCGATGGAAAAGCTCTCGCCGATCCTCGCGTTCTATGTCGTCGACGGTTTGTCAGCCTGCGCGCAAATGAGTCAGCAGATACTCGGTTACGGAGGCATGGGCCATACGGCGGGTATTCACACGCGATCGCGAGAGGCTGCGGTGAAGTTCGGTTCCGAAATGCCCGCGTCGCGCATCACGGTCAACACGCCGACGACGCATGGCGCGATTGGTTTCTCTACGGCGCTGCCGCCATCGATGACGCTTGGTTGTGGGTCATGGGGTGGCAACGTCACGTCTGACAACGTCTCGCCGTTGCATTTGATGGACATTAAGCGAGTTGCTTTTGAAACTCGTCCGGTGAAGAGTGCACGTCCGGCAGTTGGCGTTCAGCCAGCGTTCAGTGCGGCACGACCAACGCAAGCGAGTGAGCCGGCAATTGCGGGGGCCAAGATCGATCGACAGGAGATCGCTGCGATAGTCGATCGCTTCCTGGCAGGCAAGCGTGTTGAAGCGCCCGCACCGTCTGCTTCGCCGTTACCGCAGCCGCAGATCGAACCGGAAGCCGGAAGTATGTACACCGCGCCGGCTCCTCCGCCAGTCGCTGCACCAGTGAATGAGCCGGTAAGCAAGCCGAAGCAAACAGCCTCCACGAACGGCAACAAAGCAGCGGTCGATTTTATCAGCGAGGACGACGTGCGGCGCGCGATCCAGAAGGGTGAAAAGATTTATATAAATGCTAAGACGATAATCACCCCTGCCGCCCGTGACCTCGGTGAACCAGCGGAGGTATTCGCGAAGGTCTAATGTTTCTGGGAAAGGTAGTAGGCACTGTCTGGTCCACCAAGAAGACGCCTGATCTCGAAGGCGTCAGGTTTCTGATCGTCCATCCTTACGATCTCGACAAAGAACCAAACCGAAACATTGTCGTAGTAGCCGATCGACTGGGCGCCGGAACCGGCGAGATGGTCATGTGTGCTTTTGGTAAGGCTGCTCGCACGGCTATCGGAAACCAGGACATGTCGATTGAAGCAGCGGTCGTCGGTATTGTCGATCGAGTGGATATCAACGAGACTCTTTCGGATGAAATGCGTGAAGCAGCGCGCCGCCTCGCGCAGGAGAATGGACGCCCCTAGCTGCTGACATCTGATTACTCATCGCCAACCACAAACCACTGCTCCCAATGGCCAATGAAGATTTGATTTATCGCATCACTCGCGCGGTTTACGAGCGCTTGGGTGCGGGTGCTGATGAACAGATGGTGGAACAGTTGGTCACGGACATTTATCGCGAGGTCAACTCTTCAGGTGCGGCAGTTTCGTCCAGTGGAGCGACTGAGGGATCCGCGGCGCGTTTGATCATCTCCGTCTTTGGGTTGGACCATCCGGGAATCGTCGCCGGTGTTTCGCAGATCCTTGCCGAGGCGAGTTGCAGCATCATCGACATCAATCAAACTGTCGTGCAGGGAAAGTTTGCGATGGTGATCATCGCCGACGCGTCACGCGCACGCGAAAACACGGCCGAACTGAAAGATCGATTACGCCGCGCCGGTGAACAACTCGGCGTGCGCATCTACGCGCAGCGCGAAGACCTGTTTAATGCCATGCATCGGGTTTGAATTGCGAATTGCGGATTTCGAATTGCGAATTTCGTGAAGCAATGAGACTTGCTACAATTCGCAATCCGAAATTCGCAATCCGAAATCTTCTTTATGTCGGAACCTGAAATCGCCCGTCGTTGTGCCGCCTGTGGAGTTTCCGTGCGTAAGTCGGCAGCGTTCTGTCCGCAGTGTGGCAATCCGATCGTAAGATACCAGGCGACAGGTGACGCGCAGACTGCTCCCACTCAGGCCTTGCACACAGTGGCGACGGCCGATGACGAGTCGCCATCGCAACAGGCTTCGCAAACCGCTGCCACTCAAGTGATTCATCCGAGTTCAAATCCGACTCCTGCCGCACTTCACGGAGTTGCCGAAAACGTGCGCGAGCGCGTGGAGAGGATCCGGCACGTCTCCAGCGTGGTTATCGATCAGGCAGCGTACGATCCGAGTCTGCGTTTTCTCCTCGTCGCTGCTGTGTTGTTTCTGCTGTTCGTTGTGCTGGTGATACTCAGCAAAGTGCTCGGGTAGACGATGGAATACACGCAGGCCGAAATTCTTCAAACCGTCGCGATGACCGAGATGGAGCATCTCGACGTGCGCACCGTCACGCTCGGTCTAAACCTGCTCGATTGCAGCAGCGACTCAATCAACACGATTGCTCAGAAGGCCGGCGACAAGATTCGCACGGTTGCGGCGCGACTCGTGCGAACGGTCGACGAGATTGGCGACGAGTTTGGCATCCGCGTCGCGAACAAACGTATTTCCGTCACCCCCCTCGCGTTGCTCACCGAAGGCGCGAAAGGCGATCCGGTTATGTTGGCCCGCGCGATTGACGACGCTGCGGGAACAGTAGGTGTCGATTTTATCGGCGGCTATTCGGCCCTCGTCCAAAAAGGCACGACGCAATCAGAACGACGGTTTCTCGACTCGATCCCGGAAGCACTCTCGAATACAAAACGTTTGTGTTCGTCCGTCAACGCCGCGACTACACGAGCGGGCATCAACATGGACGTCGTGGGCCATATCGGCAGAATAATCAAGGACGCTGCTGAACGAACTCGAGAAGAAGGCGGGCTCGCGTGCGCGAAGTTTGTCTGTTTCGCGAATGCAGTCGAGGACAATCCGTTCATGGCGGGCGCGTTTCACGGCGTCAGTGAAGCGGAAGCGGTAATTAACGTCGGCGTATCCGGACCTGGTGTGGTCCATCACGCAGTCCGTCATGCCGATCGCAATCTGCCACTGCAGGATCTCGCCGAGACGATCAAGAAACTCTCGTTTAAGCTGGCGCGTGCCGGTGAACTCGTCGGTCGCGAAGCGGCGCGACGTTTGGGACTTCCATTTGGCATCATCGATCTCTCGCTCGCGCCGACGCCCGTTCCGGGTGACTCCGTCGCAAACATCATCGAAGCGATGGGTTTTGAACGCGCGGGTGCACATGGGACGACGGCCGCGTTAGCGTTGATTACCGACGCCGTGAAAAAAGGCGGCGCGATGGCCAGCGGATCGGTTGGTGGTATGAGTGGAGCGTTTATTCCAGTATCGGAAGACGCGGGAATGATCGAGGCCGCACAAGTCGGAGCCTTGTCGCTCGCAAAACTGGAAGCATGGACCAGCGTGTGTTCAGTGGGCATCGACATGGTTGCAGTTCCGGGTTCGACATCCGCCGAAACGATCGCCGCGATAATTGCCGACGAGATGGCCGTGGGAGTCATGAACAACAAGACCACCGCGGTGCGAATCATTCCGGTGCCGGGTCGTAACGTCGGCGACATGGTAGATTTTGGTGGTTTATTAGGCAGCGCGCCAATTATGCCGGTCAGTACTTTTTCTTCCGACGTCTTCATTCGTCGCGGAGGCCGCATACCGGCCCCGATTCATTCGCTCCGCAACTGA
>DASRPN010000206.1:0-24795 GCA_035646355.1 Pyrinomonadaceae bacterium
TCCTGATATCCGTCACCATATTGGCCCAGCCGTCCACTGATCGCCCGTTGTTGATTGGCCGCGTCCCGACGTTCATCGACGGAGGTTCGATTCGTCTTCCGAATCGTGCCGCGTACGATCCAAGTGGCACGACGTGGGGAATCGAGAATATCGGCGTAGCGCCGGATTTCGATGTCGAGATCACGCCTGCTGACGTAATCGCCGGACGCGATCCGCAGCTTGAAAAGGCGATCGAGGTAGCACTCGCGGAGATTTCGAAGAATCCGCAGATCGCTCCGAAGCGCCCACCGTTCCCTGTTCATCCCGGTGGGCAGAAGCAGGTTTCATCGTTAACTCCACGTCCTGAGTAAACATCACAATCCGAATGTGTCTGTCACGCGCCTGGTTAGATCGTTCTCGGTCATTGATTTTTCGACGTCGATGACCGGCAATCTTAGGTGCGTCGTTTCCTCGCGCAGCACGTCTGTGAACATTCGATCGCGTTCGAGAAGGTTCTGCAAAGCTTTGTCGTGGTCACTGGTTCGGGCAAGAAAGCTCCACGCCGGTCCGCCTCGACTCTCGACGACTGCCTGGCGAAAGTCCGGCGTCGGCAGAAGCCAGACTGCATGATTGGTTTCGCTGAGAAGAGGCTTGACGAGGTGGGGCAATAGTCGGAAGCCCTCAACGATCACGCTTTGTTCGCGTGGCATATCGAGGAGGTCTTCGACGATCAAGTTGAAGCCCTCACCTCGGAACCAGTGGAACGTCTCGAACATGACTTGCGGAGTTCGATTCACCCATCGCTCGTCAAGGTCCATCGCAATGAACTGGTGCAGCAACGGGCTCTCTTCGGCGGAACTCCGGCGCGCGTGATCCGCCATCACATCATCTGTCGAGTACACACGTAGACCATGTTCGGCGGCAATGCGTTTAGCAATAGTCGATTTGCCAGCGGCGCTTCCACCACCGATCCAGTAGATGTGCTGGAGTTGTTCCACTCTATGAGCGCTCGGTAGTTTATTGCGACTTCACGGTTAGTAAAACGATTTCGGGTGTTACACCGAACCGCACCGGAACGATGCTCGTGCCTATCCCGGTGGTGACGAACAAGTGACGACCATTTTCGTAGACGTGTCCACGCGCATAACGCTCGCCCGTCATGCGCGACGGCTCAACCACGTACCCGATGAAAGGAAGTCGGACCTGCGCGCCGTGGGTATGCCCAGCCAAAAGCAACGGCACGTGGTTTGGCAGGCGGGGAAAGATATCCGGGTTGTGCGTTAATGCGATGATCGGTCCATCTCTGGGAACCTGATCGATAGTTGTCAGAATGCGTTGCGGGCGCGTCCAGAGATCCGCGAGACCAACGAGATACAAAGAGGTCCCACGTGTTTCCACCTTGACCCATTCGTCGTCCAACACCTTGATACCGTTCTGCTCCAACGCGCGACGCACGTGACGGCCGTCATACCACCAATCGTGATTGCCGAGTACGGCGTAAACGCCCAGCGGCGCTCGCAGTTCTTTCAAGATCGGACCAAACTCTTCGGGCGTCATGCGCAGCGGATGCCGACGGCCATCGCCGGCAATAAAGTCACCCATTATCGCGATCAGCTCCGGTTGCAAAGCGTTTGTGCGTTCGACGATCGTTCGCAGCTTTTGCTGGTCGATAAACTCGCCGCCGGCGTGAATGTCTGACAGAGCAGCGATGCGCAGGTTATTGAACTGCCCCGGCCACTCCGCGATCTGAATGGTCTCATGTCGAACGATCAACCGGTTAGGTTCGATAAAGAACCCCCAGAACACTAAGCCTGCCATCAACAGAAGCAGGCCCACCAGTACGATGCGGATGCGCTTCGGCCACGGCGACCGTCCACGATTCGGCCGGCGCACCTGCTGAAACAAAAACAGCACGATGCCGATCAAAACCGCGACAGCTATCAGGAACGACACAGTCATAGCAACACAGATACCATAAATTCTGATATCTTCCACTTCATGAGACCAACAATCGCGATTCTCCTGCTCTTCTCCTTTGCGATACGCGTGCTTGCGCAGACTCCCGAACGCCAGCAATTCATTCGCACCGAAGCGCCCGTGATCGCTCTAACTCGCGTGCGCGTCATCGACGGCACGGGCACACCGGCGGTGGAAGATCACACGATCGTCATCAGCGGCGGCAAGATTCAATCGTTTGGGCCATCCAGGACTACTACGGTACCAGCGAACGCAGAGACTCTCGATCTCAATGGTTATACTGTGCTGCCCGGAATTGTCGGCATGCACAACCACATGTTCTTTCCAATGGGTGGCTCGCCGCCGATGTACTCCAACATGGGCAGCAGTTTTCCGCGACTATACCTGGCCCACGGAGTCACGACGATACGCACGACCGGCAGCGTAGCGCCCTACACCGATCTCGAAATCAAACGCCTCATCGACGCCGGCCGGATGATTGGACCAAAGATGCACGTGACAGCGCCATACCTCGAAGGCAAAGGCGCGTTCACACCCGTGATGCATCAACTCACTGACGCGAACGACGCGCGCCGCATGGTGAACTACTGGGCCGACCAGGGCGCAACGTCGTTTAAAGCTTACATGAACATCACGCGCGACCAACTGCGCGCCGTCGTCGAAGAGGCCCACAAACGCGGACTGAAAGTCACCGGCCACCTCTGTTCGGTCGGTTTCAAAGAGGCTGCCGAGATTGGTATCGACAACCTCGAACACGGCCTCTTCGCAGACTCCGAATTCGTAGCTAACAAACAACCCGATCAATGCCCGCAAGGCGTATCCGCCAGTTTGCGTCAACTGGATCTCAAGAGTGCGCCGGTGCAGGAAACCATCCGCACACTCGTTGCTAAAAACGTCGCGATCACGTCGACTTTGCCTGTTTTTGAAGCGGGTGGGGCGCCACTCGCGCAATCAGGCATTGGCGCCTCGAGCGCATTGTTAAATCCACGCGTGCTCAACGTGATGTCCACCGACGCGCGCGTGCGCTACCTGCAAGCTCGCGCACGCGTTTCGTCACAAGGTGACTTCGTTTCCCTCCTTCGCAAGGCGATGGAATTCGAGCGCGCCTTTGTTCAGGCCGGTGGACTACTTATCGCTGGGCTCGATCCGACTGGAAACGGCGGCATCGTTGCAGGCTTCGGCGATCTGCGACAGATTGAGTTACTGGTCGAAGCAGGTTTTACTCCGGTTGAAGCCGTCAAGATCGCCACGCTAAACGGCGCGAAGTTTCTTGGTGAAGACACGCGCATCGGATCGATCGCCGTCGGCAAACAAGCCGACCTGATGATCGTGAAGGGTAATCCCGCGGCCAACATTAACGACATCGAGAACGTCGAGATCGTCTTCAAAGACGGCGTTGGTTATCACTCCGAGAAATTGATCCACTCTGTTCAGGGTTTGGTGGGAATCCGCTAGGAAGCGGAATGCGCGAAGTATTCATTCGCTCGTGGACGAAAGAGGAGGAATAGAATCAGGGAGAAGATTACTACGTGAGTTAGCAATTGAATCCATCCGTGCAGCGCGCCGACCACGATGTGAAACGCAACCCAAGCGACAAGCAGCCAACGCGCCCAATTGTGTCCTCGCAGCATGAACAGTCCACTGATCACCTGGACCACCCGCGATAAGTGGACCATCCAATGCATTTTGAACTCTGCAATTAATTGAGTGAGGTTTGCACCGGCGAACGGCAGCAACCCACTGAGGAGTGCGATGCTGCCGAAGATCATGAATAACCACGCGATGATCGTGACAGACAGGGGGCGTGCTTTCATCTATCGCAACTTGATTGCTCTCCGATAAATAATAAATCCAGCCATCAGGGCCAACGCGCCTAAACCAATTGCGCCAGAGATCAACCACCGTCTGCTCGCAGGAGACTGCGCAACCAGCGCTTGCGTGGCGTCGGGAGTTTGCCGCGCGCTCTCCTGATAAGCGCGCCCTTCGGCCTCCCTCAATGCCGTCTCGAGTCGATTGCGACTGTTTTCGAGAATCCTGAGTTGGGCCAACACACCGTCGCGCTCGATCGTTAATTGGCGCCGGCGAGTCTCTCGCAACTCTTCCGGTCGCGTCGATCCAACTCCCGCAAGTGAGCGTTCGATGTTCTCCGGCTTGAGTGCTTCTTCTAACTGTGCCGCTCTCGCCCTCAGCGCTTCTTCTTTGCCCTGAAGTTCAAGTAATTGCGACTTCACTTGATCGACTCTCTCAGCGGCCGTCGTCCTTTCCTGCGCGTTGACGACCACAAGCGACACCAAAATAAGCACTAAAGCGAATTGCAACCTCATCGCAACACCCCCCGGTTGACTTGGATGTGTCGATGATAACCTATTTGCGGTTATTACCTATCTGTGGTTGTTACTCTTGGGCTCGCGGTACCAGCGGGTTCCAGACGCGTATTCCCTGTCGGTTGGCCGCAAACGAGTGAGTGAGCTCTTGGGATCGATGTGCGCGCACGCGACGTGTATTGCCGTGATGGCCGCCATCGGTGCGACATATGAATTGAGAAATGAAGGACTGGCGACAAGCGTCACCACGTGATTGTCGGCGTAACGAGCAATGGGTGTCGTGTCGGCGTCTGAGATACCGAACGTCGGCACGCCTTGCCGCTTCGCTCGCAACACCGAATCCACTGTGTCGCGCAAACACTGGCCAAAGCTGATCGCGATGAGGATGTCTTTGGGAGTTAGTGTTTTGATTTTGTATTGAAGGTTACCGGTGCTGCCGACGGGCGCTTCAGCATCGAAACCGAGCGCGCAGAGACCGTAAGCGAGGTAGTAAGCGAGCGACGCCGCGAAGTCGAGACCAACCACCAGCACGCGCCGCGAGCGTTTGATCACCTTCGCGAGTTCGATCAAACGTTGTCGATCGAGATCCGATTCCAGGACTTTGAGATTCTCTAGTGCCTTGTCCAACGCGTGGTCGATATGATCAGTGACGCTGCGCTTCTCTCTCGTTGCCGCTTTCAGCGCAGCGTACGGCGTGATGCGGGCGACGAAGTGCTGGCGCAGGTCCGTCGAGAACTCAGCGAAACTCTTGTAACCAAGCACCTGCGTCGTGCGCAGTATCGTCGTCGCATCGACATTGTAACGTTTGGCAAGTTCGCGTGATGAGAGGAAGCAGGTCTCGTCCGCCGAGTCGAGAATAGCGCGCAACAATCGTTGCCGCCGCGGATTAAGACGCAGTCGTGCACGGGCAAATCGATCCTCGACCGGACTCGAGGTGTGGTTATTCCCGTCAACCTTTGCGGCTGCGACACGCACTTTTTTTCTCCGCGCGGTGGATTTCGTCGAAGTCTTGTTGTTCACGACGCTCAGCTCTGTGATTCTCTGTGTCCTGGGTGCCTCTGTGGTAAGAATATCGGAAAAGGAAGTTACCACAGAGACGCAGCGGTCGCAGAGAATACGCAGACTAAAATTTCCCTTTGGACACCGGTCTCAGTGCGGCTCGAGTCTCATCAAAGTTTCGGTCCGGGCAACAATGTATTCGAAGTCGACGTTGAAGCCGAGCCCCGGACCAAGCGGCGCGATTACGATACCGTCGCGAGAAACGGTAACTTCCGGAACGATCAGATCGCGCGCGAAATATCGCGAACTTGCCGAAATATCACCGGGAAGAGAAAACCCGGGCAAGCTCGCGAGCGCGATGTTGTGCGCCCGGCCGATGCCTGACTCTAACATCCCACCGCACCAAACAGGAATCCCTTTCGCGTAACACAAGTCATGAATGCCGACGGCCTGCGAGTAACCGCCCACCCGTCCGATCTTGATATTGATGATGCGGCAACTGCCCAGCTCCAGCGCCTGTCTCGCGCGCTTGATTCCAGTGATGCTCTCGTCAAGACAGATCGCTGTCGAAAGTTTCGACTGGAGCTTCGCGTGATCGATCAGGTCGTCATGTTCGAGGGGCTGTTCGATCATCAACAAACCAAAATCGTCGAGCGTCCGGAGATGATCGAGGTCTGCAAGCGTGTAGGCAGCGTTCGCATCAACGGAAAGCAAAATATCCGGGTTACGACGGCGCACTTCCCTCACCACTCCGATGTCCCAACCAGGTTTGATCTTGAGTTTGATCCGTTGATAGCCCAACCCGAGATAGCGATCCACGCGTTCGAGCAGATGATCCAGCGTTGGCTGAATTCCCAGACTTACCCCGACCGGTATGCGTTCTCGGGTGCCGCCGATCAGGTGCGAAAGTGATTGACACTTCAGCCGCGCGAACAGATCCATGAAGGCAAGCTCCAGCCCCGCCTTCGCCATATTGTGTCCGCGGAATGCGACGAGCCGTTGCGCAAGATCCGAAATATCGCGCACCGGCGCACCCAAAATGGCCGGCGCCAGATAATCGCGTATGACGTGCAGGGCGGTGCCGACCGTTTCGTAACTGTAAAGCGGCTCTTCCGCCGCCACCACTTCACCCCAACCGGTTTGTCCGCCACCATTGACCGCCACCAGAAATATCAGCCGTGAATCGATGCGTCCGAAGCTGGTCTCGAACGGCTCGTTGAGCGGTAGACGCACTGTGCGCAGTTCCACCTTCTCGATAACGACCGGCTCGAGATCGGCAACTACAGCCTGATTCAAAACCTCGGATGGGGTCTGCATGGACGCGCAAGATAGCAAATCGATTTTCCAGTGGCAAGGCCTTTTGCAGCACTTGTCGCACTATTGACATTATGCAGCACTTGCTGTAAGTAGACCGTTGCATATCCAGAACAGTCCCGTTCAGTTCATTCGACATTCCTTCGAGGAGGCACGCGTTATGACCCAGATCGTCTCAACACCCAAGTTTAACCGGCAAGGTCGAAAGCGATCGTATCTCCTGATGCTCGCTGTGGCACTTCTCCTCTTGCCCTTCCCCGCCGCCGCACAAACCACCACCTCAACCATTGAGGGCACAGTCGGAGACGCGCGCAAAGCCGTCGTCGCGGGTGCGCAAGTGGTGGTTAAAAATGCAGCATTGGGTATCGAGCGAACGGTGCAAACCGACGAGGAGGGACTGTATAGAGTGACTGCGCTGCCGGCCGGCAACTACAGCATCGCCGTCACCGCTACGGGATTCGCGCCGCGCACGTTCGAGAATATCGAAGTGACGCTCAACCGCACGCTACGGTTCGACGTCGACCTGGAAGTCGGCGCGGTGCAGGAGCAGGTTGATGTCAGCGCAGCGGTGCAGTTGATCGACCCGACGTCCGCCTCTTCGGGAACAACGGTAACGCCGCAACAGATCAAGGAACTTCCAGTCAACGGCCGCAACTACCTCGACCTGATGCAACTCGTGCCCGGCGTGGTGATAAACCGCCAGGCTGATATTGGTAGCGACAATTCGACTCCAGTGCTCGGGGAGAGATCGGGAAACAACACGTTTCTAATCGACGGTCAGCCAAACAAGAACACCGTGAGTGGTGGCGCCGCCGCGCCGTTCAATCAGGAGACGATTGCCGAGTTCCAGGTTTTGACGACTGGATACAAGGCCGAGTTTGGCCAGGCGTCTGGCGCCGTCATCAACGTCATCACGCGCAGTGGCACCAATGAGTACCACGGTGTTGCGTCACTCTTTCATCGGAATGACGCCTTCGATACGTCGAACTCGCTTAATCCGGCGATAACCGACGCGCCCTCGTTACGACGTTGGGACTACAGTCTGGCCATGGGTGGTCCAATCGTTAAGGATAAGGTCCACTTCTTCGGCTCGTTCGAGCGGATCACTGAAAATCGGGTCTTGAACTTCACTTTTCCGCCGGCGACGCCGCAGTTTTTGCGAGACTTTGAACAAGCGTTTGATAATCCATCTAAGATTTATGAATCGCGCGGATTCTTCAAGTTCGACGAACAACTCGGGCGTCACGCGCTATCGCAGGAAATTAACTACACAAACGCTGTAGTCAGAGAGTTCTTGCCGCTTTCGGCATCGACCAGCTTGCCTTCGCGACGCAACAACACGAGCGCCCGTCACTTGCTGCTCGGATTCAGCGACACGATCCTAGCCGGCACCCACGCGAATCCGTGGGTAATAACGCTGCGTGGCGGTTATCGTTCAGAGCCTTCGAACAGTGCGCCCGCGCATCCGGAAGCAGGTGCCGGCACCACCTTCAACATGTTCAGCTCGCTGACGACCGGCGGCATTGCCGGCAATCTCGGCGCGGTGGCGTTCGGCAATCCCATCGGTCCGTCGAACCTGAATCAGAAATACACTTCATTCGGCGCCCAGACGGCAAAGCTATTTGGCGATCATAGTGTGAAGTTTGGCTGGAACTTCCTCCGCACCAAGGTCGATGGCGTTGAAGCCTCGATACTGCAACTTCAACTCTTTGCGTTACAGAGCGATTTTGCAACCTTCGGACCAGTCAACGCCGGTTTCTTTACCGTAACCACAGCCGGTGGTCTGACGCCGCAGGCTAATGAGATTCACATCCGCAACAACTACAACGGACTCTTTGTGCAGGACGACTGGCGCTTTCTGCACAATCTAACCCTGAACCTTGGCCTGCGCTGGGACTACGACTCGGAGTTTGAAACCAAGCGAAACATTTCACCGCGAGTCGGTTTCGCGTGGATGGCCACGCCAAAAACAGTCATTCGCGGTCACTTCGGAGTCTTTTACGATCAACTGCGCTTATCGACGGTACGCGCAGTGCCCACATTCGGCGGCGCGGACCAACGGGTGGTCCAACCCTTCTCGTACCCGCGCGGCTTTTTTGGCAATCCGAGCATCGCCGCAGCAGCAATCGGCAATTCACTGTTTCCGGGCGGCTTCTGTGTGTCGTCCAGTTTGACCGACGCTCAGATCCAAGCGGGCAACTTAACGTGCCCAGCGTTTGGTGGTGGCGCCGCAAACCAGTTCATCGGGATTGACCGCCTTAACCGCGTCGTCGCGCCCGGGCATGCGTTCATTCCCAACAACGCGGCTTTCAATATCTCAAACATCCAGCAGCTTTCAGGTTTGACGCCCGATCAATACCTCCTGCAAGCGGCGGCCGCAATCGGCAAACCAGCCGGCTTCTTTTTCTGGGGACCGTTTGGTGTGTTATCGCATGCCGCGATTCCGGCGCAGCTTTTTCCAACCGATATCGATCGCTCTTTCAAGACGCCTTTCACCACGAGCTACGGTATCGGCGTCCAGCGTGAACTCGGCAAGAGCATCGTCGTTACTGCCGATTACTACTACCGCAACATGAACGACATGCTCGGTATTCGCGAGGCCAACATCGCGTTTCAATCGCGCTCCGGAGCACGACAGTTTTTGCCCCCGTTCACGGCTGGTCCAATTCGTACCTTCGGTCCATGGTACGAAGGCGAATACCACTCGTTGGTATTGAGCTTCACCAAGCGCTTTAGCAAACGTTTCAATTTGGCCGGTAACTATGCTTTCGCCGATCAAACGGACAACGTGCTTGGAATTAATTCGTTGCCGACGGATAATTTCGTCGGAATCGCGCCGGTTGTGAGTAGTGTCGAAGCAGGCGTATTGAGAACGAATGCGAATGGTCCTTACACTCGCGCCAATGGCCGCTTCGTTGCTGCCGCCGGCTCGTTTGTGAACGGTCCCAATCTTGACAAAGGACCGTCGGATTTATCGGTAGACCATACGTTCCAGGTTAGTGGTCTTGTCGATCTTCCCTGGCAAATACAGGTCAGCGGTATCTTTCGCGCGCAGAGCGGCTTTCATTTTAGCCGCACCGGATCGTCAACAGATCCTGACGGCAACGGAACGCTCACCGGCATCGACTTCGCCACCGGTCGAAACGCTTTCACAGCGCCGCCGTTTGTGAATCTCGATATGCGGTTTGCCAAGCGCATCAATTTCAGCGAGCGCGTTCGCATGCAGGTGCTGTTCGAGTTCTTTAACATTCTGAACCGTCAGAACCCTGCCGGCATCTTTACCTCGGGCTCAGATCCGAATTTCGGCAGAGTCGCTCAGGTGCTGCCGGGTCGCGAAGGGCAGATCGGTTTCAGATTCGAGTTCTAAGTAAACGTGAACTTTCCCGCAAAGGCGCGAAGGCGCAAAGAAAAATCCGGACGACACTTTGGCAGGACCGCTTTGCGCCGTTGCGCCCTTGCGGGAAAACTTTACTTACTCCTTTGCCTGATCGCGTTGAACTTGTTGCCAGCGCCGCTGGCGGCACAGCAAGTCGAACCGGTCTACGACATCGTGATTCGCAACGGCCGCGTGCTCGACGGCGCCGGCAATCCGTGGATCCTCGCGGACGTTGCGATTAAGGACGGCCGCTTCGCGCGTATCGGCAAGGTGCTGGAACGAGGTCGCCAGGAGATCGACGCAAGCGGTCGCTACGTCTCACCGGGATGGATCGACGTCATGGACCAGTCGGGCCGCGCGTTGACGCAAAACGGTCTGGCTGAAAACAAACTGATGATGGGCGTCACCACCGCCATCGGTGGTGAAGGTGGCACGCCTGTTCCCGCAGATAAGATCGCCGATTACTTCGCCGGCCTCGAAAAGACCGGCATCAGTATCAACTTCGGAACTTACTTTTCCGAAACTCAGGCGCGTGTCGCCGTTCTCGCCCAGGACTCACGCGCGCCCACGCCCGAAGAACTCCAGCGCATGAAAGCGATCATGGAGACGGCGATGAAGGCCGGCGCTATGGGCATGACCACCGCCCTCATCTATCCGCCGTCCAGCTACGCCTCGACAAACGAGTTGATCGAAGTCGCGAAAGTCGCGGGACAGTACGGCGGTATTTACGCCAGTCACATTCGCGGTGAAGGTAAGGAATTGGTCCAATCGATCGAAGAGGCGATCACCATCGGTGAAAAGGGTGGCCTGCCGGTTGAGATCTTTCACTTGAAGGCTGCCTTTCAACCCGGTTGGGGACGCTTGATGCGCCAGGCTGGAAGAAAGATCGAAGAAGCGCGAGCCCGTGGTGTTGACGTCGCGGCGGACATGTATCTGTACACCGCGGGCGGCACGGGACTTGAAGCGACGATTCCCTCCTGGGCCTTCGAAGGCGGCTATACAAAGCTTCTCGAACGGCTCAAAGATCCTGCGACACGCACGCGCCTGAAACGCGAGATGGTGACCGGTTCTCCTGGCTGGTGGAACATCATCGAAGCCGCCGGCGGTTGGGACGGCATAGTCCTCGCTAACGCGCAAAACCCGGATCACAAGCACTTTGAAGGTAAAAGCCTGACGCAGATCGCGAAGGAATGGAAGAAGACTCCGGCTGACGCTGCGCTCGATCTTGTCATCGCGGGACGCGGGCGCGTCACGGCGATCTATCACATGATGAGCGAGCAGGACGTCATCACGGCGCTGAAGTTTCCCTGGACCAGCATCGGCAGCGACGCCGGCGCTTCGGTAAATCCCGGTGTTGATACGTTAGGTCTTGGTCATCCACGTGGTTACGGCAACTTTCCGCGTCTCATCGCTCGCTACGTTCGACAGAAACCAGTCCTGACCCTCGAAAACGCGATTCGCAAGATGACCTCCTGGCCCGCCACCCGCATGCGACTCAACTCGCGCGGCGTTATCAAAGAAGGCTGCTGGGCCGACGTTGTCATCTTCGACTACAACACTATCGAGGACCGCGCCACGTATGAAAAGCCGTTTGTTTATCCCCTCGGTATTGATTACGTGCTCGTCAACGGACAGGTTGTTATCGATCGCGGGAAACACACAGGGGCTCGACCAGGTCATGTGATTTATGGTCCAGGACGTATTCCTAACAACGGAGCAACCGGTGAAGCCCGATAAGAAACTTTTGAACCGTCGCGACGTGCTCAAGTGCGGCGCGCTCGCAAGCGCCGGTTTACTTGCGGCGCCGATGTTGAATCGTGGTCGATTTCGAATCTTCGCGAACTCGACCGTTGAATACACGTCGCGCGCAGTCGAGTTGGTCCAACAGTCGGTGGTCATCGACATGCTCGGACCGTTCACGCTCGACTTCGCGAAACAAAATCGCTGGTTCACAAATCCTGAAAGCTTCACTGCGTCGGACCTACAACCGTACAAAGATTCCGGCATTAACGTCTTTCACGTCGCCGTTGGTCTCGGCGGGCCCGACGCTTACGATCGCACGCTGCGCATGTTTGCCGCGTGGAATGGTTTCATCGCCAACCACGATCAGCACATCATGCGCATCGACAGTGCCGCCGATTTGAATCGCGTGAAGACGTCGGGCAAGATCGGCATCTGCATCGGCTTGCAAAACTCTGAACATTTTCGCCGGCCAGACGACGTCGACTTCTTTCACGGTATCGGCCAACGCGTCTCCCAATTGACCTACAACGCCCGCAACCTGATCGGCAACGGCTCGACCGAGCGACGCGATGACGGCATTTCTGACTTCGGTGTCGCCATCATCGAGCGAATGAACAAAGTCGGAATGGCGATCGACGTCTCGCACTGTGGTGATCGCACCACGCTTGACGCATTCGAAATCTCGAAGAAACCCGTTTTGATTACGCATTCAAACTGCCGCACGCTCGTACCTGGTCATCCACGACTGAAAACTGACGAAGCAATCAAGAAAGTCGGGCAAGCGGGGAGCGTAATTGGGATCACGGGCGTGCGCATGTTTGTGAAGGGCGACGAACCGACCACGGTCGAACATGTGCTTGATCACTTCGATCACGTTGCCAAACTAATAGGCCCCGAACATCTCGGCGTCGGCAGCGACGTCGATCTCTACGGCTACGACGCAATGCCGCCGGAGGCCAACAAGCAACTGCGCGCGGGTTACAAAGGCAGCTACGCGTTTCGTGAGAAGATCGATGTCGAAGGTCTCAACCATCCGAAACGCATGTTCGACCTGACTGAAGGTTTGATCCGTCGCAAGTATAGCGACGCTGCCATACAAGGAATTCTCGGCGGCAACTTTAAACGCGTGCTGAGTCAGATCTGGAGTTCATAGGAGTAACACTAATGAGAGTCCGTTCAATTAAAATCCTGATTCTGGTCCTGTTCCTCGGAGTACAGGTTAGCGTCGCACAGCAGGTCGCTCCGGAACCCGGTTTTGATGAATACGTCGCGAACGCGATGAAGGAGTGGGAAGTTCCGGGTCTCGCGATCGCTATCGTCAAGGACGATCGCATCGTATTCGCGAAAGGTTACGGCGTGCGAGAACTGGGCGGCACAGCCGCCGTCGATGACCACACGCTGTTCGCGATCGGATCATCGTCAAAAGCTTTCACCGCTGCTGCCCTTGCGATGCTGGTTGACGAAGGAAAGATCAAGTGGGACGACCCGGTAACAAAATATCTGCCGGGGTTTCAACTCTTCGATCCGTATTCGACACGCGAGTTAACGGTCCGCGATTTGGTGACGCATCGCAGCGGGCTCGAGCGCGGCGACCTGCTTTGGTATGCGTCAGCGTACGATCGCAACGAGGTGCTGCGTCGTGTTCGTTTTTTGAAGCCATCGTGGAGCCTGCGATCGCGTTATGGTTACCAGAACATCATGTTTCTTGCAGCGGGCCAAATCCAGCCTTCGGTGTTAGGCAAAGAGTGGGACGACGTTGTGCGCGAGCGCATTTTCGTTCCCCTCGGCATGAACGAGAGCAACACCAGCATCCGGAAGTTCGCCGGAATAGATAACGTAGCGTCTCCCCATTCAAAGATTGACGACAAACTGCAAAAGGTCGCGTGGCGCAACATCGACAACATTGGGCCAGCCGGTTCGATCAACTCGAACGTTACCGATATGGCCCAATGGCTGCGCATGCATCTCGGCGGCGGCATCTATGAGAAGAAGAAAGTGCTGAGCGCTGCTTCGGTAAAGGAAATGCAGACGCCGCAGACAATCATTCGCATTGAGGGCCAGAACGAACGGCTCTATCCCGAAGCTCATTTTCTGAGCTACGGGCTCGGTTGGTTCCTCAGTGACTTTCGCGGCCGAAAACTCGTCGAACATGGCGGCGCGATCGACGGCATGCGTTCAGAGGTGGCCATGTTGCCGGAGGAGAAGCTTGGCGTCGTCATCCTGACAAACCGTGGAGGCTCGGTGCTGCCGCACGTGCTGATGTATCGCGTTTTCGACGCTTATCTGAACGTGGCCAAGCGCGATTGGAGTGCCGAGATATTGAAGAAGATTAAGGTGCTCGAAGACCAGGCCAAAACGGCGGAGAAGAAGATCGAGGATGAACGTGTGAAAGGCACCTCGCCGTCACTCGCGCTCGACAAATATGCGGGCACGTATCAGAACGAGATGTATGGCGAGACGAAGTTTGTATTGAAGGACGGCAAGTTGACGTCGGAGTTTGGTCCAAACTTCAACGGCGATCTCGAACACTGGCACTACGACACGTTCCGTGTCGTGTGGCGCGATCGCATGGAAGGCAAAGGGTTCATCGTTTTCAAACTGAACGCGAGGGGCAAGGCGGAGACCGTCACGATTGACGGCCTTGGCGACTTTACGCGCGTGCCCGACAAACCCGCGCCTGGGGCTGTTAGTAGCAACTAGGCCTGCAAAAAAAGAGCTCAGAGATGGGGTCAGATATGCGGCGTTTTGAGCAAAGCTATAACCGACTAAAGAGGGTCTCTTATGAAACCGTGTTTGGTTCTCTGTGCATTACTGTGTCTTCTTACGGCCATTCCGACTTACGCCCAAGGCACGCGTCTGCTCCGTCATCCAACGATCAGCCGCGATCAGATCGCGTTTGAGTACGCGGGCGATCTGTGGCTCGTCTCACGCAGCGGTGGTCAGGCGCGTCGCATAACGTCGACTCAGGGCCTCGAGATCGAGCCGCACTTCTCCCCCGACGGCGCTCAGATCGCTTTCACTGCGACAGTTGCCGGAAATACAGACGTCTACGTAGTCCCGACAACCGGCGGTAATCCAAAACGACTGACGTATCACCCGGGCAGCGATCGGGTTCGTGGGTGGACGCCCGACGGCCGCCGCATCGTCTTCGCTTCCGCTCGCATCAGCGCACCACAGCAAGCGTACACGAAGCTTTGGACCATCGGTCTCGATGGTGGACTACCGGATCAGATTCCCATGCCCCGCGCCTTCAGCGCCGCCTATTCTCCCGATGGGCGTCGCATCGCTTACGAAGAATTCCAGACTGCGTTCATCCCTGATTGGTACGAAGCCAGCATGTGGCGTCATTATCGCGGCGGTCGCACACACCCGATCTCGGTGATGAACCTATCGGATCATTCAGTTGAAAAACTTCCCTGGAACAACAGCAACGACGCCGAACCCATGTGGATTGGCAACACGATCTACTTCATTTCCGATCGCAACCACACGGCTAACCTGTTCGCCTACCGCACCGACACAAAACAAGTTACCCAACTAACCCAGCACGACGACTTCGACATCATGACCGCTTCCGCCGGGGCTGACGCAGTCGTCTACGAACAAGCCGGTTACATTCATTTGCTCGATGCGAAGAGCGGCAAGTCGACGCGACTCAATATCGAAGCGACGGGCGATCTGCCGTGGGCGCGCCCGCAGTTCAAAAAAGTCGCCAGCATGATCCGGAACTACACGCTCTCGGCAACCGGTGTTCGCGCAGCGTTTGAAGCGCGGGGCGAAATCTTCACGGTGCCGACCGAAAAAGGTGATTATCGAAATCTCACGCAAAGCGCCGGCGCACACGATCGTTCACCTGTCTGGTCTCCTGACGGCACTCAACTGGCGTGGCTTTCGGATGCGAGTGGCGAGTATCAATTGATGATCGGCGATCCGATCGGCGTCAATACCGCGCGCGCCGTCACCCTTCCGAACACCGGTTTTTATTTCGCGCCTGAATGGTCGCCCGACGGCAAACAGATACTCGTGGAGGACAATCATCGAAGCCTTTGGACCATCGACGTCGCCACCGGTAAGTCGACGAAGATCGACGTAGATTCTCATCCCGATCCGGTACGGCAGTTTGACGCGACGTGGTCACCGGATTCGCGCTGGGTCGCCTATTCCAAGAACCTCCCGAGTAAACTGCGGGCGATCTTTGTTTACTCGTTGGCCGATCAGAAAGCGTATCAATTAACCGATGGACTCGCGGACTCGACCTCGCCCGCTTTCGATTTGAACGGCAAGTACCTTTATTTCCTCGCGAGTACCAACTATGGACCAAGCACCGGATGGCTCGAGATGAGCTCGCTGGAACGCCCCGTGCGGCGGGCGATTTATCTGGCCGTACTAAGTGCGACCGAGCCTTCGCCACTCTTGCCGGAAACGGGAGACGAACCACCGCCGAAGCCCACGACGCCACCTGCTACGCCACCGACTCCGGCTCCTGCACCAGCGCCGGTGACCGTTCGTATCGACGTTAACGGAATCAGCCAGCGAATAATCACCGTGAATGTGCCGGCGGGTGAGTACGCGAACCTGCAAGCCGGAGCAGCCGGAAGTTTTTACTACACCGAACCACTGCCGGGCGGTGGTCCAACGGCTCTGCGTCTCCAGCGTTACCAGGTGCGGGAGCGCGTTGCCGCACCCTTCCTGGAAGGCGTCCGTGCCTACGCGCTTTCAGGCGATAAGAAAAAGCTTCTGTACCAGGCAAGCGCCGGCGGCGGTGCGAACTGGGGCGTCGTCTCTACGGAGCGGCCCGGTGTTAAGGTCGGTGATGGACCACTAAACCTTGCCTCCCTCGAGATGCGCGTTGATCCGCGCGCGGAGTGGGAACAGATCTTCCGTGAAACATGGCGCGTCCAACGCGAATATTTTTACGACGCCAAGATGCACGGCGCGAATTGGCAAGCTATTTACGACAAGTATCGCCCGCTTATCGAGCACGTGGGCCATCGCGCCGATCTTGGCTACGTGATCGCGCAGGTGGGTGGCGAACTCGCAGTGGGCCATTCTTACCTGATGGGCCCGGGCGATGTGCCGGCGGAGGATCCGGTCAGCGTCGGATTGTTGGGCGTCGACTACGCGATCGAGAATGGCCATTACCGGATCAAGCGTATTTACAGCGGCGAGAACTGGAATCCCGAACTACGCGCGCCGTTGAGCGCACCAGGAATACAGGTGTCTGAAGGCGATTACCTCGTTGAAGTAAACGGTCGGCCGCTCACGTCGTCAACAAACATCTACAGCCTGTTCGAAGGCACGGCAAACAGACAGACGCTTATCAAAGTGAACAAGACGCCATCCCGCGAAGGAGCGCGTTTGCTTACGGTTGTTCCGGTCGCCAGCGAAGACGGATTGCGCACACGTGCCTGGGTCGAGGACAACCGTCGCAAAGTGGACAAACTTTCCAATGGCCGGCTCGCCTACGTCTGGCTGCCCAACACTGCAACACCGGGTTACGTTTCGTTCACCCGTTACTTCTATTCGCAGCAGGACAAGGAAGGCGCGGTGATCGACGAACGTTACAACCAGGGCGGTATGGTGGCCGACTACATCATCAACGAGCTGGATCGCAAGCTGCTCGGTTATTTTGCGTTGCGTGACGGCGAACCCTCGACGTCTCCCATCGCCGGTATCTATGGTCCAAAGGTGATGCTGATTAACGAATCGGCAGGCTCAGGCGGCGACGCGATGCCCTTCTATTTCCGTCTCCGCAAGATTGGACCACTCATTGGTACGCGCACGTGGGGCGCGCTCGTCGGAACGCTCGGTTTCCCACCGACGATCGACGGCGGCGGCATCACCGCGCCCAACCTCGCTTTCTACAACATGAAGGGCGAATGGGACGTCGAGAACATCGGCGTCGCGCCCGACATCGAGGTCGAATACTCAGCGCCGGAAGTTATCAAAGGACGCGATCCACAGCTCGAACGAGCGGTGCAGGAAGCACTGAAACTGCTCGAACAGAATCCGGTAAAACGCGTACCGCGTCCGGCACCAATCGATCGCACTTCAAAACCGTCGAGGAGTTAAGCCTTGCGCCGTCTTTCATTCATCGCACTCTTCTGGCTTGCCTGCGTCGCATCAATAGCGGCGCAGCAGCCCGTTTTCACGCGCACCGAAGCGATGATCCCGATGCGCGACGGTGTCAAGCTTTACACGCAGATTTACACGCCGACTCGCGCGGCAGAACCTGTTCCGATGCTGTTGCTGCGAACGCCGTACGGCATCGGCAACGCAACTTCAGAACAACTCGTCGCGGCGCTCGATCAATTGACCGATTACATTATCGTTCGTCAGGACATTCGCGGGCGCTTCAAGTCTGACGGGCAGTTTGTAATGCTTCGTCAACCACGCGATCCCGCCGACAAGAAGGCGATAGACGAGGGCACCGACACTTACGACACGATCGATTGGCTCTTAAAGAACGTGTCTAACCACAACAGCCGCGTCGGAATGGTGGGTACGAGTTACGGCGCGTGGCTATCGGTGATGGGGATGCTGGATCCACATCCAAACTTGAAAGCCATCGTCCAGCAAGCGTCGCCAGCCGACATGTGGCTTGGCGACGATTTTCATCACAATGGCGCGTTCCGATTGAGTTACGGGCTTGAATACGCCTACATGATGGAGTCGTCGAAAGAGATCACGAATCCGACAAACATCATCGATCGTTACGATGCTTACGAGTGGTATCTCAACCTTGGACCACTCTCGAATGCAGATTCGAAGTACTTCCACGGCAAGCTTCCAACCTGGAACGACTTTGTCAATCATCCTGATTACGACGCGTTCTGGAAACGACAAGGGTTTGAACCCTGGCTGACGCGAGTAACTGTGCCGACGCTGAACGTCGCCGGTTGGTGGGACCAGGAAGACTTCTACGGTCCGATCAAGATCTACGAACTCCTCGAACGCCACGATACGAAGAAACAAAATTTCCTCGTCATCGGTCCGTGGAACCATGGCGGATGGTCGAGAGGTGATGGAAATAAGCTTGGGCCGGTCGACTTCGGCAGCCCAACCGCAGCGCACTATCGCAAGAACATCCTCGCGTCGTTCTTTGCCTACTATCTGAAAGACAAAGGCGCAGGCGATCGCTCGGAAGCCGTTACGTTCAGGACGGGCCGCAACCAGTGGGTCGAACACAACGAATGGCCGCCGAAACAGGACGTTGTTGCGAAGCGTCTGTACTTCCATCCGAACGGTAGGTTGTCGTTTGATCCGCCGCCGGCGAACTCGCAACCGGCGTTCGATAGCTTTGTCTCCGATCCGGCGCGACCGGTTCCCTACCGCCATCGACCGATCGAAGTGCGATCCGGATGGACCACGTGGTTGGTCCAGGATCAACGATTTGTCCATCACCGTCCGGACGTGCTGACATGGGTCACAGACACGCTGACCGAAGACGTGGTCGTTTCCGGGAAGATCATCGCCAATCTCTTCGCGTCGACTTCAGGCACGGACAGCGATTGGATCGTAAAACTGATTGACGTCTATCCCGAAAAATACGAAGCCGATCCGAAGATGGGCGGTTACCAACTGATGATCGCGGGCGACGTCTTTCGTGGGCGTTATTACAAGAGTTGGGAAAAGCCCGAACCGCTTCCGGCCAACGCCGTAGTGCACTACCAGATCCCGTTTCCGGCGAACGATCACGTTTTTCAAAAAGGCCATCGCATCATGGTCCAGGTGCAAAGCACGTGGTTCCCGGTGATCGATCGCAACCCGCAACGATTCGTTCCTAACATCTTTCTCGCTCAAGAGTCAGACTTCCAGCCTGCAACGCAGCGCGTGTTTCGAGTAGGGCAACAAGCCTCGCACATCGCGGTTCCGGTGATACAATCCGCGCGATGAAAAATGCGTACCGTTTCCTTGCCTGTCTCCTCTGTTTACTCATCAGCGTTAACTCGGTAGCTGCTAACGGGCGGACCCTATTGCCCGAACAGACCATCGCGGTCCTGGCGGGCGAGATCTCCGGCGAGACTGCAAAGCGCAATCTCGAGTACATCGCACGGCATCATCGCATGCGCGGCTCGCGCGGTTTCCGAGCCGCGGCAGAGCACATCGTCGAGCAGCTTCGCGCTTATGGTCTAAAGGACGCGCGCATCGAACAGTTCCCTGCCGATGGCAAGATCTTCTACGGAACACAGAAATCGCGGCCACCATGGGACGCTGAGTTTGCGGAACTATGGGAACTGCACCTCGACGTGTTCGGCAAGTGGGTGCGCAAGGCAAGGTTAGCGAGTTGGGATGCTATGCCTGTGTCACTCGCGCAGGACAGCGAAAGTGGTGAAGTCACGGCGGATCTCGTTCACATTGGCGCCGGCACTTCGGAACGGGATTACGTGGGAACTGACGTTCGCGGAAAGGTGGTTCTGACTTCGTCCCAGCCCGCCGCGGTCGTGCCACTCGCGATCAAACGGCACGGCGCCGTGGGCATCATCAGTTATGCGCAGAACCAGCGCACGGCGTGGTACGGCGAGGATGAAAACCTTGTGCGCTGGGGCCATCTCGATACGTTCTCGCCCGATCCGACCTTTGCGTTCATGGTGTCGTTGAAACAGGCGCGCGACTTTCAAACCCGCCTGGTACGCGGCGATCGGGTTCGACTGGAAGCCACGGTCCGGGCTGGAAAGCACGCCGGGTCGTACGATGTTGTGACAGCGACGATCCCAGGAGCCGACCCCAACTTGCGCAATGAAGAGATCGTCTTCAGTTGTCACTTGGACCATCAACGTCCGGGCGCAAACGACAATGCCAGCGGCAGTGTTGCCATCCTCGAGGTAGCCCGTACGTTAAGCAAGTTGATACGCGAAGAAAAGATCGAGCCGCCGGCGCGGACGATCCGGTTTATCTTTCCACCCGAGATCGAAGGGACCATAACGTACCTCAACGCACGGCCCGAGATTGCTTCACGCATCAAGGCTGCGATTCACATGGACATGGTCGGCGGTGGTCCGGAAACGAAGGCCATCTTTCACGTCACGCGTGGTCCAAATAGTCTCCCGTCTTTCGTGAACGACGTAGCCGAGCACTTTGGTGAGTTTGTAAACGATCAGTCGGCGAAGTTCGCGAGCGGCGACGCTGCCGATTATCCGTTGGTAGCGCCGGAAGGCGGCAAGGAGCCGCTGCTGGCGGAAATGGCGCCGTTTTCCTTGGGCAGCGATCACCAGGTTTACACGGACAGCTCGTTTGGCATTCCGGCGATCTATTTGAACGACTGGCCCGATCGTTATATTCACACCAACTTCGACACGCCCGCGAACGTCGATCCAACAAAACTCAAACGCGCCGCATTTATCGGCGGCGCCAGCGGTTATTTTTTGGCGAATGCGCAATCAGAACATGCCGCTGAAATTCTGCGGGTAGTCCAGGTTAATAGCCTCAGACGCGCCGCGACGATGCTCAATCGCCGCTCGATTCTCGATCAGGAGGATGCAGAGAACCTCGTCCGGCATCATGTCCGCTATGAACGTACGCTCGCAGCGTCACTGGAAAGATTCTTCCGAATCCCGGATAACGCACGCGCGTCTGCAAAAACCTTTCTCGACAATCTCGAACGACAGTTAGCCCCGGTCAATCCCCTCCCCGGCGCGATACACGACGTGTATCGCCGCGTTTTTCGCCGGCGTGCCTCGTTGAAAGGACCAATGACCGCTTTCGGGTACGACTACTTCACCGATCATTTCGCGTATCGCGAGAGGCCACTACTTTTGACGATCTATCGCGGGCTACATGGCTCCGGCGGCGATTACAGTTACGAGGTCTTGAATCTGGTCGATGGACGTCGCACTGTGCAGGAGATCCGCGACCACGTATCGGCGAGTTATGGTCAAGTCCCGGTGGAAACGGTGTTCGAGTATCTCCACGCGCTTGAAACAATCCGTGTTATTGAACGCTTAAAGTAGAGGACCAAAAAACGTGAAACTGCGAGCACTTTATGTTTCCCTTTTGCTGATCATCTTTGCTGTCGCCGTTAATGCTCAGGAGCAAAGACTGAAGATCTACATCTCCGCGGACATGGAAGGCATTGCCGGTGTCGTCACGGGCGAGCAGTTGGGACCGCAGGGTTTCGAGTACGCGCGGTTTCGTGAGTTCATGACGCAAGAGGTCAACGCCGCTATCGAAGGCGCCCTGGCGGCCGGCGCCACCCAGATCGTCATCAGCGACTCGCATGGCAACGGACAAAACCTGCTGATCGAGAAACTGCCGCGTGAAGCGTTGATTATTCGCTCCTGGCCCAGGCCGTTGGGCATGATGCAAGGCATTGACGAAACTTTCGCAGGCGCGATCTTCATCGGCTATCACACCGGCACCACCAACTTGCAAGGCGTGCGCGCGCACACGCTCTCGAGCGCGCGACTCACGGATGTTCGACTCAAGGGCGTGTCGGTGTCCGAAGCTGGAATAAATGCCGCGATTGCCGGTCATTTTAACGTGCCAATAATCATGGTTTCCGGCGACGATGCAGTTGTGAAGGAAACCATTGCACTGCTGGGGAACATCGAAGGTGCTGTTGTGAAGTGGGCCTCGGGTTTTCATTCTGCAAAGACGATGACTCCCACGGCGGCATGCGACTTGATTCGTGAAAAAGCGCGACGAGCGGTGAGTAGGCTTCGTGAATTCAAACCGTACAAGCTAAGCGCACCGATCGACCTGAACGTCAGCTTTAAGAATTACCGGCCGTCGGAGGTATTGAGTTACTTGAGCATCGTCGAACGCACAGACGCGCACACGATCCGGTTCGTCGGTAAAGACATAATCGAGGTGTCGAAGTTCCTGACGTTCATCAACACCTACGAACTTAACCTTGAACCGTAGGAATAAATGAAATTTACATTAAGCACAATCGCATTACTCATCACGCTGCTCTCAGGCAGCGTCGTGGCCCAAGACCCAACGCCAACACCGAAGGTTGAAGAGGTCGTCACCATTGTCGGCAAGGAATTCAAGTCTACCGAAGGCGGCTTCACGGTGATCTTTCCCGGCACTCCCAAACTTGAGGAAAAAGCTTCTAATACATCCATTGGACCAGTCAAAACGCACCTCGCTATCCTGGAAACAGGTTCCGCCGTTTTTTACGTGTCCTATGTTGATCTGCCCGCCAGTCTTGAGACGCCCGAAGAGATAAGGAAAGGGCTGGACAGCAGCCGCGACCAGGTAATTGCCAGCGGCCACCGCCTCATCAGCGAAAACGATGTGACAGTCTCGGGAGTAGGCGGCAGAGAGTTGTTGATGGAGACAAACGGTCTGATTTTTAGAGCAAGATTTTTCTATTTTAAGCCACGTCTCTACCAGCTCATATTCGGTACCCGAGCGGCGTTGGCGTTTCGCAATGGTAAGTCCTCGCCTGACCCGGCCGATCGCACTGAACTTTTCGAGACGACGTCAAAGAAATTCTTCGAGTCGTTCAAACTAACCAGGTGACGGAGGTTCCACCTTCAAGTTTAGCGTGCGGATCAAACGGTGAAGATTGTTCGGATGTATCCCGAGTAACTTTGCCGCTTTCGTAAAGTTGCCGTCTGATTTTTTTAATGCCTCCATGACGATCGTCTTCTTCGATTCATTAACAGCCCGGCGAAGTGTGGTTGATAGAGGAGTATCGGCGATCCCACTTTCCACGAGTGTCTCGGGCAAGTCCTCGGGAAGAATGAGTGAGGTTGTGCCGAGTACAACGGCGCGCTCTACGGCATTCTCCAGTTCACGCACATTCCCAGGCCAATCGTAATCGACCAATGATCGTCGGGCCTCCGGCGAGATTCCCGACACTTTCCGCTTACACTTCCGGCTATATTGGGCGACAAAATAGCTTGCAAGCAGTGGGATGTCCTCGCGACGATCTCGTAGTGGGGGCATCGTGGTCGAGATAACGTTTAGACGGTAATAAAGATCCTGACGGAATATTCCTGCTTTGATCGCATCCTCGAGGTTGCGGTTCGTAGCAGCGAGAACTCGCACATCCACTTTGAGAGGACGAGTGCCGCCAAGGCGCTCAAACTCACGCATCTGCAACACTCGCAGCAGCTTTGCCTGAATAGTTATTGTCAACTCACCTACTTCATCGAGAAATAATGTTCCGCCGTCCGCGATCTCCAACTTGCCTTTCTTCTGAGTAATCGCACCTGTGAAGGCGCCCTTCTCGTGTCCGAAGAGCTCACTCTCCAGAAGGGTTTCAGATAACGTGGCACAGTTGATTGCGACAAACGATTTGGTCGATCTGGGGCTGTTGAGATGAATGGCGCGCGCAGCGAGCTCCTTTCCTGTGCCGCTCTCGCCGCGAATCAGCACGGTCGATTCAGTCCGCGCAACCTTGCCGATGAATTCATATATGGCGCGCATCGACGAAGAGTGTCCGATCATCTCATGTTCGATCTGAATCTCTTTCTGTAGGCGCGAGTTTTCGTCCTCAAGCTGTTCGAAGTGACGAGCGTTTTCAAAAGCCACCGATGCTAAGCTGGCGACTGCTGTGAGCAACTGTAGGTGACCCTCATCAAACCGCCCTGATGGATCGGTCGTGTCAAGATAGATAACGCCGAGAGTTTTTCCGAAAGCGACTAATGGCAAACAAAGAACCGAGCAAACCCGCGCGCTCACCAAACTGGGCGCCTCTTTGTAAACTTGATTGTCAATCAGATCATTGCTGAGTAGTGCAGCGCCGTCTTCGAGCACTTGTTTTGTGACGGTCGCGCTAACTCGTAGCGAATTGTCAGCCCCCGTCCACTTATTCCAGCCGAAAAGGGATTTGAAGGCGTTGGCTTCCTCATCAATCAGCAGGATCGCCGCCCTCTCCATCGGCACAACTTCGCGAATCAATTCCAGCAGACGGACCTGCAACTCTGCCGGGTTGCGAATGGAATTGATTGTGGTGCTGATTCTGAGGAGTGCGTTCAAGTCTCGAGCGATGCGTGCGGTGATCGGGAGTTCAGCAATAACCTTGTCAGGGCGAAGGTAGAGCGCATCTTCTTGTCGGAGCCTGACAGTGGATCTTGTGATCAAGTCACCCTCGCTGAGTTGTACCGGCTCTGTAGTTCCCTCGGAATC
>DASRPN010000207.1:0-10801 GCA_035646355.1 Pyrinomonadaceae bacterium
AACGGAGACGACCATATGGCGAACATCACGTCGTTAAACGTGAACGGGAGAAAACTACCTGTAAATGTGGATTCGCAGACAAGTTTGCTCACCGTTCTACGCGACTTTCTGAGTTTTATGGGAACGAAATACGGCTGCGGCGAGTCGCAATGCGGTGCGTGTACTGTGCTCGTCGACGGCCAGATGACGCGCTCATGCACGATGCCTGTGGGGAAGGTCGCGAGCAAACAGATCACTACGATCGAAGGTCTCGAAAAAGACGGCAAACTGCATCCACTTCAGGAGGCATTCATCGAAGCCGATGCGATGCAGTGTGGATATTGCACGTCCGGGATGATCATGGCGGGTGTCGCGTTGTTAAAAAAGAATCCCAAGCCCTCGCGAGCTGAGATCGTCAAGCACATGGATCGCAACATGTGTCGTTGCGGAACTTATTTGCGAATCGTCAAAGCGATCGAGATTGCTTCCGGCACGTCGAAGGAGGTGCGGAAGTGAAAGAAGAACTCGATCTCGATCCGGAATTCGATCTCGCACTTGCCCTGGAACTGGAACGCTACGAACTGTTCGCGGATCCCCGTTACAACTTCACGTTCAATCGACGCCAATTTCTTAAGGTGTTCACGGGCGGCATCGCGCTGTTGGTGCCGATGTCGAATCTGCTCGCGCAGCAAGAGCAGGGTGAATCCGGACGCGGTCGCATGGACCAGCGCGTGCCGAACGACATCGGCGCCTGGATCTACTTCGACGAAAAGGGTGAGATTGCGGTCTATACGGGCAAGGTGGAGTTGGGCCAAAACATTCGCACCTCGTTGGCCCAGGTAGTCGCCGAAGAGTTGCACGTGCCAGTCCAGATGATTCGCATGGTCATGGCGGACACTGATCTGACACCTTTCGACATGGGCACGTTCGGAAGCCGCTCGATACCTTTCATGGCGCCGCAGTTGCGCAAAGCAGCGGCCGCTGCGCGTGAAACTCTGATGGCCCTGGCGGCGGAACAGTTGAAAGTGGCCCCGGCTGATTTGCGAATCGTCAATGCGCGTTTTGTTAACGGGGACGCGTCGAAGTCGTTGAGCTTTAGAGAGGTTACACAGGGTCGAAAACTGGTTAAGGAAATACCGGCCGATGTAGCCATCACGCCGGTGAAAGATTGGACCATCGCGGGCCAGTCTGTGCCGAAGGTCGGCGCGCGCGATTTCGTTACGGGCGTCCATTCGTACACGTCCGACTTGAAGCGAGCGGGAATGCTGCTGGGTCGCGTAGTCAGGCCTCCGGCATTGAATTCGACACTCGTATCGGCGGATACAAAGGCTGCTGAAGCGATAAGGGGCGTTAACATCGTTCGCGACGGCGATTTCATCGGCCTCGCCGCGCCCGATCCACAGGTACTTGCGCGGGCGGAGAAGGCGATCGCTGTTCATTGGAAGACTCCGGCACAACCCGGCGCAGCGCAGTTGTTTGAACAGTTGAAGCGAGAGTCGTCGCCGAGTCGCGGCGGTGGGCGTCCTGTCGGATCCATTGCCGACGGTATGGCCGCCGCAGATAAGAAACTGTCGCAGTCGTACACCGTTGCGTACATCGCGCACGCGCCGCTCGAACCGCGCGCAGCAGTCGCCGAGTGGAATAACAACAAGTTGACGGTGTGGACGGGAACGCAGCGACCGTTTGGTGTGCGATCGGAATTGGCGGAAGCGTTTCACATTCCGGAGACGCACGTGCGTGTGATTGTTCCTGACACCGGATCGGGTTACGGAGGTAAACACACCGGCGAGTGTGCGATCGAAGCTGCACGTCTGGCGCGCGCGAGCGGCAAGCCGGTGAAGCTCGTGTGGACGCGTGAAGAGGAGTTCACGTGGGCGTATTTCCGTCCGGCAGGTGTGATCGAAGTATCGAGCGGCGTGAAGAACGACGGCACGGTCACGGCGTGGGAGTTTCACAACTACAACTCCGGCGCGTCTGCGATCCAGTCGAAGTACGCGTTTCCGAACCAGAACATCCAGTTTCACAGCAGCAAGTCGCCGCTAAGGCAGGGTTCGTATCGCGGACTCGCAGCGACAGCGAACCATTTCGCGCGTGAAGTACACATGGACGAGTTGGCCCAACTGGTCGGTATGGACGCGGTTGAATTTCGTTTGAAGAACACTCAGGACCAGCGGTTGAAAGCGGTGCTCGAGGCGGCGGCGAAGTCGTTTGGCTGGGGAGCAAAGAGGCAGCCCGGAAGAGGAGCGGGAATCGCGTGTGGGTTTGAGAAAGGAAGTTATATCGCGACGGCTGCTGAGGTCTCAGTCGATCCGAAGACGAAGAAGGTGAAGCTCGAACGAATCGTGGCGAGCTTCGAATGCGGCGCGATTGTTAACCCGGTGCATCTACACAATCAGGTTGAGGGTGCGGTAGTGCAGGCGATCGGCGGCGCGTTGTTTGAGACGATAGATTTTCAGAATGGACAAATTCTGACTGCGAAGTTTTCGCGTTATCGCGTGCCGCGGTTTAGCGACATGGCGCCAATTGAGATCGTGTTATTGGACCGGAAGGATCTGCCGTCAGCAGGTGCCGGTGAAACGCCGATTGTGGGACTTGCTCCGGCAGTCAGCAGCGCCATCTTCGAAGCCACTGGGCAACGACTAAGAGCCTTACCGTTAGTCCCGACTCTGAGTTAGTGCGGCGGTTTAAGCACAGTTCCCGCAAAGGCGCAAAAGGCGCCAAGAAAAGAGGTAAACATCGGAATTTTCTTTCTGGCTTTGCGCCTTTGCGTCTTTGCCGGAGCTATAAACTCACGCGTGAGTTAATTTCGTAAATGCCTGTCTCACGATGTTCACGATGCTCTCAGGCTCGATCGCGTAACGGCGAAAATCAAACGTTGTAACCGGCGCCACACCGATTCCGGATGAGGTCAGAAAGATCTCATCTGCGTCTACCAGGTCGGTCATCTCATAAACGCCTTCGACGAGCGGAATAAAGTGTTTGTTGGCGATGTCGATCACGCACTCACGCGTGATGCCCGCGAGCGCGCCAGTGCTCAAGCTTGGCGTGTGGACCGTGCCGCTCTTTGCCCAAAAAATGTTAGCAGTGGTGGCCGAGACGATCTCGCCGCGCTCGTTTAGAACGACGGCCTCGTCAAAGTCGCGGCTACGTGCTTCTTCTTTCGACAGCACGTGATCGAGATAGTTCAAACTCTTGATTCCGGTGAGCGGCGAGAACGTGCTGACGCGATATGGCGACACAGCGAGCGACAAACCATTAGCCGAAACATGGCGCGAGTCGCCGGTCATAATCAGCAGATCGGTTTTCCGCGTGCTGGGAAGCTTTGCTTTCCAAAAGTCCCGACCGCTGCGTGCGAGCATCGTTACGCGAACGCGACCATCTTTCACTTGATTAACGGCGACCAGTTTGTTGACGGCTTCGCCGACGCTCTTCTCGGTGCAGCCGGTGTGATCGATATCGAGTTTGGCGGCGTGTGCGGAGAGACGTTGCCAATGTTTGGACCAGAGAAATGGCTTCGAATCGTAGACTGCGATAGTCGTGAAGACGCCGCGTCCGTAGAGTGCGGCCGACGAGACGGCGGCGACGCGCGCCTTGGTCGCTTCGACCATCGTTCGGTTGAGCGAGATGACGGGATGCAAAAAGCCTCCCTCGTATGAAATCAGACTGTAGCCGGCACTTCGGCTTGCAGCTTTCGTGAGAGCGCGCTGCGCCATGCGGATTCCAGATCCGTGATATCCGCGTTTAAGACTTCACGACCATCAACTGAGATCGTCAGGCTTACACCACCTACCCGGCCCAGAATCGTCAACGGCGTATTATGCCGTTTAGCAATTTGATGAATTTCCTCCGCAACCGCGCCAGCAAAACTCACAATAATGCGTGACGGCGATTCGCTGAACAGCAACGACGTCGGACTGAATGTCCCTTCGAGATCGATGCGCGCTCCAATCGCTTCGCGCCCGAGTGATGAAAAACACGACTCCACCAGCGCGACTGCCAGTCCGCCATCAGAACAATCATGCGCGGAATTCAACAACCCTGCTTCCGCTGCTTCCAAACACGCCTGCTGAACCGCAAGCTCGCGTTCGAGATCGAGCTGCGGAACTTTCCCTGCGGCGATGATCTCCGCTGTGGTTACGCCGGCGACGCTTACCGCATATTCACTCATCGACAGGTCGTCGTTCGTGACACCAAGCATCGCAATCAGGTCGCCCTCATTCTTGAACCCGGGCTGCACGGTGCGTCTAACGTCTTCGATCAAACCAACCATGCCAATCACGGGCGTCGGCAGAATCCCGCGGCCTTCAGTCTCGTTGTAGAACGAAACATTTCCGGAAACGACCGGCGTCTTGAGCAAGCGACAAGCTTCCGCCATGCCGTCGACGACTTCCGAAAACGACCACATCACTTCCGGTCGCTCGGGCGACGCGAAGTTCAAACAATTCGTAATCGCAATCGGGCGAGCCCCGACGCACACAACATTGCGGGCGGACTCGGCAACAATCAATTTGGCGCCCTCGCCTGGATCCGCTGCGCAGTAACGGCCGTTACCGTCGAGCGACATCGCGAGCGCGCGGCGAGTTTCTTTGATTCGCACGACCGCGGCGTCAGCGCCGGGAAGGATCGCAGTGTTGGTCCGGACCATGTGGTCGTATTGACGATAAACCCATTGCTTCGAAGCGAGATTTCCGCTTGCAAGCAGCTTCATTAGATCCGCGTTGAGATCCTGGCTTTCAAGTTTAGGTGTTTCGACCGCAGATCGAATGGGAGCCCGCATCGGTCGTTCGTATTTCGGAGCTTCATCCGTCAATGCTTCAACCGGAATATCCGCCACCGTCTCGCCGTTGTGAATCACCTGCATCCGCTTCGTATCACGCACGCGACCGATCACGACGGCATCAAGATCCCACTTACGAAAGATGTCCATTACCTCGCGCTCGCGTCCTGAGTGCGCCACGATCAACATGCGTTCCTGCGATTCAGACAGCAGCATCTCGTACGCAGTCATGTTCTGTTCGCGCTGAGGCACCAACGACAGGTCCAACTCGATACCCGTTCCCGCTCGCGCCGCCATCTCGCATGACGACGAAGTTAGTCCCGCGGCGCCCATGTCCTGAATCCCCGCGACCGCGCCACTTCTCATCGCTTCCAGACACGCCTCGAGCAACAATTTCTCGAGAAACGGATCGCCCACCTGGACCGTCGGACGTTTCTCCAACGCTTCTTCGTCAAACTCCGCCGAAGCCATGGTCGCGCCGTGAATGCCATCGCGTCCGGTCTTTGCGCCGACGTACAAAACCGGATTCCCCACACCTGTCGCCTTACCGAAAAAGATCTGATCGTGACGCACGATGCCGAGCGCATAAGCGTTGACCAGCGGATTCAACGCGTACGCGTCGTCAAACGCGACTTCGCCCCCAACCGTGGCTACGCCAAATGCGTTTCCGTAATGCGCTATGCCCGCCACAACACCCGCGAGCAGCGATCGATTGCGCCGTCCATGTTGCGCATGGTCCAGTGAGCCGAAACGCAAACTATTCATCGACGCAACCGGCCGCGCGCCCATCGTGAAGATGTCGCGCAGGATGCCGCCGACGCCCGTGGCCGCGCCCTGAAACGGTTCGATGAAAGACGGATGATTGTGCGACTCGATCTTGAACGCCGCGCACCAACCGTCGCCGAGATCAACCACACCGGCGTTCTCACCCGGCGGCACGATGACACGGTCGCCCGTGGTAGGCAATCGCTTCAAATGAATGCGTGAAGATTTGTAGGAACAGTGTTCCGACCACATCACCGAAAAGATGCCGAGTTCGGCAAATGTCGGTTCGCGGTCAAGCAGTTTTTTGATTCGCTCAAATTCTTCTGGAGTGAGGTTATGCGCGGCGATGATGTCCGGGGTGATCATTCGTGCTTTGTGCCTTGTACCTGGTGCCTTGCTCTTTGTCGCTTGCCAGTTGTCCGTTGTCAGTTGTCCGTAGTTTTAACAACTGACTACTGACTACTGACCACTGACAAAGAACAAAACACAAAGCACAAAGTACAAGGAATCTTCAATCGGTTTTCTTGACCAGCTTATCAATGGCGGCTCGCAACTCATCCGGTTTTACGCGCCCGATTTTCTTGAAGACGACTTCGCCTTTCTCATTGTAGAGAAAAGTCGCCGGTAAACTGCCCGCCCAGCCTTTGTCAATCAGTTCGATCGCGGGTTCCGGATCGGACACGTTGAGCAGGTACGCAGGCATGTTCGCTTTCATCGATCCGAGAAACTTTGGCACCGACGTTTTGATATCGCTGAAATCGTCGAGTGAGATGGTAATGAAGTCCACCGCCCGGTTCGGCCGGTATTCCTTGTCAATCTTCACGAGATCGGGAAACTCTTCGCGACAAGGATCGCACCAGGTGGCCCAGAAATTAATGAGCAGCGGACGTTCGCGCTGTTCAGTAACCATGGTCTTGAGCGCTTCAGTGTCGATAGGCGAGACGACGACGGGCTTCTGCGATTTCGCGGGCCGGCCCTTTCGTTTCTGGGCCGGCGCCATGAAACTCGCGAAACTCGCGAAGAGAAGGCAGACGATAACTGCTATTACAACTCGGGATAAACGCATGGGTTACGCACGTTTGATGGTGCAGCCGAACGCTTTTGCTTCTGTCTTTTCGACCGGCTTACCGGCCAGCGTTGCGTCGAGCGCATTGCGCAGGTCGGCAGATTCGATATTGTCGCCGTTACGGCTGTTGTCGATTCGGCCGTGATAGAGCAGTTTGTTATCGGCACCGAGGAAGTAAGCCTCGGGCGTAACGGTGGCGCCAAGCTTGTCGGCAATCTTGTTGCTTGGATCTTTCAGGATCGGGAACGAAAGCTTGTTCTCCGCGGCGTGTCCTCTAATGGCGTCGGCATCTTCCTTGACGTTTGAGTTGATACCAATCACCGCGATGCCCTTAGCTTTGTAATCCTGGGCCAGCTTCTCCATGCGCTCGTTGTAGGCGTTCGAGACCGGACACTGTACGGCGATGAAGAGCAGCACTGTTCCTTTCTTGCCCGCGAGCGATTTCAGCGAACGATCGGTTCCGCTGTAATCGGGAAGCGTGAAGTCTTCGATGGTCGCTCCAATGGCCGGAGCAGCGGGAATTTCTCCCTCAACGGCGCGTGCGCTGGTCGCAATAACGGCGCCTGCAATTACAAAAACGAAGGCCAACAGGATCGCAAGTTTTTTCATGTTCTTTTTAATCTCCTTTTAGTGCTGCCAGAAGGGGAAGTTGAAGATTATCAGTCCCCAAGCGAGCGTGGCAAGTTGACACGATGTGACATTTCCACGATCTTTTTCGTTGATGGCTGACGCCGTTTCAAACAATACAACCAATACAGATGTCGATATCTCACAAGCGTTGCCTACGCCTGTTCGCCTTGATGCCGACGAGCGCTTTCGCGGCCGCGATATCACGATCGCATTTCTAGATTCCGGTTTTTATGCGCACAAGGATTTGACCGAACCGGTCAACCGGATCGTTGCCTATCACAGCATCTTTCCGGATACGGATTATCGTGCGTTGCTCCATAAACCTGACGTCGCGAGTTGGCATGGGATGATGACCTCGGTCGTGGCGGCGGGCAATGGTCATCTCTCGAACGGGCTGTACCGGAGCATCGCGCCGGAAGCGAAAGTGGTGTTGGTGAAGATCGGAAAGAGCGGTCGCATTCCGGAAGGCGACATCGAAACGGGTTTGAGTTGGGTGTTGGCGAACAAGGACAAATACGGCATTCGGATCGTCAACATATCGGCGGGTGGCGATTTCGAGCAGTCGTATTTGAACAACTCGTTATGCCGTTTGGTTGAAGAGACAGTTAGCGCGGGTGTGGTGGTTGTTTGCGCAGTTGGTAACGCGGGGCTCGCGCCTGGGCATCCGGTTCTGCCGCCTGCGAGTTCTCCTTCGGCGATTGCCGTCGGCGGTCTCGACGATCAGAACTCGCTCGATCGCGCAAGGCGCGGAATGTATCGATCCTCTTATGGGCCGACGATCGATGGGTTGCAAAAGCCGGAGGTAATCGCGCCGGGAATTTGGGTGGCGGCGCCGATACTCCCGCATACGCCGACCGCTGATGAAGCGCATCTATACGCCGAACTCGATGCTGCTACTGACGACGAACTTTCCGCCATCATCGGTTCGCATAAGGGCGTCGATAAAGATTTCGATGCAGCGCGCGGACTTGCGCCGTCTCTGTTACGGCAGTTGATCACGATCAAATTGCAGGAAGGCAATGTTATCAATCACCATTACAAGTTCGTTGACGGGACTTCGTTCGCGTCGCCGATCGTCGCGTCGATCGTAGCGTGCATGCTGGAAGCGAATCCGAAACTAACGCCGCAACAGGTTAAACGGATTCTGATCGACACCGCCGAGCGCGTGATAGGCATCGCTGTGGAACGACAAGGCTGGGGCGTGGTCGTGCCGCGAAAAGCTGTGGAGAGGTCTTTGGCCCCGGGTCTTAGGGCCTAGTTCTTTGTACTTTGAGCTTTGTATTTTGTGCTTTGTTCGCTTGTATGAGTGACGACTTGAGATTTAACTTCGCGAGCGAACGAAGTACAAAACGCAAAGTACAAAGCTCAAAGATCCTAAGACCAAAGACCAAAAACCCACGTCCCGACTCACTGGACATGCGAATGTTCGTGTGCAACAATTCGCCGCACCCTTAACCTACCGCAAGAGATTGGAGAGTTTTTGAGTTTGTATGTCTGAGAACGAAACCGAAATAAACCAGGGCGCGGCCAGCCAGCCAACCGAGCCCGCGCCTGCAGCAGCCACTGAAGAGATCACCTATCACGCAGTCGAAAAGGACGGAGTCGTCACCGCTATTTGGGAGATGCAAGGTCGCAAACACCTGCGCACGATCGATCCGCGCTCACGCCAGGGTCAGGACATCCTTCGTCTTTACACGACCGAGCATCACGACGAAGCCGGCGAGGCTGCTGCTTCGTAACCAGGGATCTATCGAATTACGTAACTAGGTTTTGCGGCTCGCCCCTTACAAAAGCTTCAAGATTATCGATGAGCTGACTGCCGAGCGTCTGCATTGCCTGCTTGCTCGCCCACGCGTTGTGCGGCGTAACGATCAGGTTGGGTAGATCAGCTTCCAACAATGGATTCCCTTCGCGCGGTGGCTCAACGCGCAACACGTCAATTCCGGCTCCGCCAATCTTTTCAGACTTCAGCGCCTCTAACAGAGCGTGATCATCAATCAATCCGCCGCGCGCGGTGTTGATGAGCAGGGCATCGCGTTTCATTTGTGCCAACTCTTCAGCGCCAATCAAGTCGCGCGTTTCTTCTGTCAACGGACAGTGCAGCGAAAGTACATTGCTGACCCGTAAGACGTCCTCGAACGATCGACGCTCAGGCCTGATTGATGTTGCGTGTTTACGTTCTGCGACGATCACTTCCATTCCAATCGCGCGCCCGAGTTGCGCCATCGCTTGACCAAGCGTGCCGAAGCCCACGATTCCCAACACTGTCGCGCGCAAGTCTCCGATCGGATGATCCAGCAGGCAAAACTTCTTCGCCTCCTGCCAACGCCCGGCTCTTAGGTCGTCGCGATACGCGACCAGGTTGCGTCGCAACGCAAGCATGAGCATCAGCGCATGTTCCGGTAGTGAACTGACAGCGTATCCGCGAGTGTTGCAGACGGCGATGTTGTGTGCGCGGCAATACGGCAGATCGACGTTGTCAGTCCCGGTCGCCGCGACGGCGATAAGTTTCAGCTTCGGTAACTGCGACAGCGAGTTTTCGCGCAACGCGACTTTGTTACAGATCGCGATGGTGGCATCACGTAGTCGATCGACCACCTGGCTTTCGTCACTTTCGCGATACTCCACCCACTCATGGTCGAAACCCGGCCTGCGAAACGCGAGGTTGAAAGTGCTCCGTTCGAGAAGGACGATTGATTCAGACATTTCATTTACGAGATTGGATCGAATCCATTTATTTGGAACGATTCGGGCCGCCTCGGCGGTTGCCCGGACACCTGCTGATTCGGCTAAACCTAGATATCCGAAGAATTACTGCCCTTGCTCCACCTGGTTAGTCAAGGAATGGTAAGTGGAATGTCTGTTGCTTAAGTACGCTGCGTCCATTCCTCAGAGTTTTTAGACGATTCTCCATATTCCGGAATCGTCGGCCCCAAAAGCGAGCACCGCAAACACGATCGAGAAGGAGATCATCATGAAGGCGACAAGGTTCCTGCCGTTTCTGATAGCTGTCCTGCTAAGTTGCTCAGTTGTTACGTTTGGTCAAACTAGCGCCAGGATTTCCGGCACCGTGACCGACGAAAAGGGAGCCGTCCTCCCCAACGCGACTATAACCGTGAGAAACACCCAGACAAACATTTCGCACGAGCGCCAGACAGGGGAAGATGGACAGTATCGATTTGAAAGCCTACCCGTTGGCCCTTACGAAGTGACCGTTCAGGCAACCGGATTTTCGAAGTACGTGCAGACAGGCATCATACTGGTATTGAACCAGAATGCTGTGGTTGATGTCTCCCTGAAAGCCGGTGGCGTTCAGGAAGTGGTAAACGTTACCGAAAACGCGGCAATTATCAACACCAGCAACGCTGAAGTCTCCACTCAGTTTGACTCGCGACGCTTGTCTGAATTGCCGTTGGGTCCAACACGCAATGTTCTCGCCGTCGCACTTTCTGCTCCTGGAGTCAGCCAACTCGGCGCCGGCCAGACCGGTTTCGCCGCCGGCATCAGCTACTCGTCCAACGGTGGCCGCGTCCGTTCCAATAACTTTATGGTCGACGGTCAGGACAATAACGAGCCAGGCGTGG
>DASRPN010000208.1:0-3973 GCA_035646355.1 Pyrinomonadaceae bacterium
TTGTGGAGTTGCAGACAAAAGAACCGGAGCCCGAGCCTGAAGCGGAGTCAACACCTGTCGCAATCGCGTTGCCGGTACAACAACAATCAGAACCGCTGACTGTTGAAGAAGAGGACGATCCGCCGGCGGATCTGCCAAAACTGGTCCAAAAGTGGCGCGAGGAACTGATTAACACTCACAAGATTCGGCCGGATCGTTTCATCGTGCTGTTCGCAACGAGTGATACCGGGAATTACGTTCAGCTCTGGGCCGTGCCGCCCGGCCAACCACTTCCGGATCCGAACGCGGATGAAGAAGAAGAACCTTCAGATGTTGTTCAAGATCCGAAGCGCCGTCCCTGAAAAGATTTCCGTTTTCTCTTCCGCGCCGATCTCCAAACTATCAATCGACGACACTGCACGATCGATCGAACCTAACAGGTGCGGATAGTCGCTGCCCATCACCATGTGGTCCGCGCCTACGAGGTTGCGCACCATCGTGAGCGTGTGTGGACTGAACGAGACGGTGTCGTAATACAGCCGCTTCAAATAGACGCTGGGCAGCTTGTCGATCTTCACGCGACAGTCGGCGAAGTCGCGAAAGCCATTGTCCATTCGTTCCATCAGGTAAGGCACGGCGCCGCCCAGGTGGCCAATGATCCAACGAATGTCCGGAAAGTCTTCAAACATCCCGTCGTAACACATGCGCGCCACCGCGAGGCTCGTATCAAACGGAAAGCCGATGATTGGTCCAAGCACGTATTCGCGAAACGAATCGGAGTTCGCAGGTATCATCGGGTGCAGAAAGATGCACAACTTCATTCGGTTTGCTTCTTCAAAGAACGCTCGATACTGCGGCGACGTTAGCGCACGCCCGCCGATGTTGCTGAGCAGGATCACGCCGTTAAGTTTCAACACGTCGATTGTGCGATGAAGTTCGGCGAGTGCGGCGTCGGGCGCGTCCATCGGTATTGACGCGAAGCCTTTGAATCGTGTCGGATGGCGGGCAATTAGATCGGCGTACGAATCGTTAATCATCCGCGCGACGTCGGGTTGGTGTTCCCCATCCGTGAAAAAGACGTTCGGCGTCGAGAGCGAGACGACCTCGACGTCGATCCCAACGCGGTCCATGTCTTCTAGTCGCTTGTTTACATCCGTCATCGCGGATGTTACGCCGAAAAAACGCGCGCCGCGGTAAGTTATGATCGTTTGACCCGTCGAACTCGTGTCGAAAGAAAACTCTGACGGCAGGTCGCGAATGATTTGAAAAAACTGTTCGGTGTAGAAATGTGTGTGCAGGTCGAGTTTCATTTTGCGTTTGACTTGCGGATCTCACATGAGCAATGCAGTGATCTTCATAGTGTTTTGATCATTTCGTACTGGCCGAGCACTTCGTTGTAACCGTTGGATTCGAAAAATGCGAGCGTGCCTTTTAGTTCTTCGTCGATATTGTTGATCTTGAGAGGTCCCGCAGTTTCGAGCGCCGCCTCGAGCGCTGCGAGGATTGTCGAGCCGATGCCCAACCGTCTGTGTTGTGGCGAGATCGCGAGTTGCATCAAGTTCATCTGCGGAACGAACACGACGCCATAACCAACGCACGCATCGTCTGTGTACGCGCCCATGATGACTCGTTCGTTTGCAACGCGCTCGACAGCGTCGATCGAGTGTTGCCAGGACGGATAACCATCCCAAAACGATTGAAACAGTTCCCAGTCAGGTTGTTCGACATGTCTAAGATCTTTTTTGCCTTCTGTGTTTCTTGTGTCTCTTTGTGATCTAAAAACAGCGAGCCGTCGGGTTTCGACAAATCCAAGTTTGCGATAGAGATTTGTTGCCGGAACGTTCGACGTCAGAACCTCGAGCAAGTATTGAACAACAGCCGCTTCTTTGAGTTTGGGCTCGAGGAACGCAAACATTTCCGTCGCGATTCCACGTCCGCGATACTCGGGAATCATCGCGGACCCGCCGTCATACGCCGTCGACTTCCCTTGCCACTGACCGACTGCATTCATACAGAACCCGATCATCCGATCACCATCGAAAGCACCGGAGCTAATCTCCAGGCGAATGCCGTCGCGCGTGAGTCGTTGTCTGAATTGTTCGCGCGACATACGCATATCAACTTCATAATCCGAGAAAGCCGTGAGAAAGCATTCGTGCAGTGAATCGAAGTCTGCGTTGGAGAGTAATCGGTAAGCGATCATATGTAACTCGAATAATAATCGAATCGCAACAATTCAGATCAATCCGCGGATGCTATAGTAAAAACCAGTTAACGGTTCTTAATTCTTCCAGTAGCAGCGGCGGCGCTCCCCGACAGCTCCACTCCAGCCACAACTCAATATTCGGCAGCGGAAAACTATTGAAACGGGGCGTTAGTCTATGAGTAGTCAAGCATTTGCGAGCAACAATGAACGCGGAAAGCCGACGCTGGTTAATGGCAACCGGGGAAACGTAAATAAGGACAACTGGCTCGGGTTCGTTGGCGACGTCGTGAATTTTTCGGGTGAAGTGAGTTTCAGATCGATGCTCCGGATCGATGGTCACTTCTCGGGACAGGTAACGTCACAGGACGGGACGCTGATCGTCAGCACCGGCGCGGAGGTCACGAAGGCTGTAATCAAAGTGGCAGTCGCCAAGATCAATGGGACGGTTGAAGGCGATATTCTCGCAAGCAAGGAAGTGGTGCTCGGTCGCACTGCGAATGTGAAGGGTAAAGTAGCGGCGCCCGCTTTGATTGTCGAAGAAGGCGCGCAGTTTAATGGCAGTTGTCGCCCGCTTTAATAACCAACTGAAGTTAGATAACAACTCCGAAACGTCAGCCCTCGCGATAGACGCGCAGCAACTTTCCAGCCAGCTCACCGGTCGCGGCAATCGACTCCACAATTCGTCGCGCTTGCCCAAGGCGATCTGGATCTTCTGTGCAGATTATGATTCCCGCGTGCTCAGGAAAGTGAAAATGTAATCGTTTGAAGTCCACTCGATTGAGTGTCAGGAGTGCGCGGCCGATCTCGGATGCTCTTTCGAGCAACTGTTTGTCAGTAACAGATTGATTAGCCCTCCCGTCTTCGTATGCGGTGATTACATCTTGGCCCAGACGACGCAGTTCCTCCACTACCCGTAAAGGGAAGTTCTCGTCCGCATACAAAGCCATCAATCATCATCTTTCTCGTTCGCCTCGATTTGCGCGTCTATCTCCGCTCGGTGAGATCGAACAAAGTTCCACGCATTAGCAAGATCCTGAACGGTGAGAGTTGGATAGTCTCGCAGTAGATCAGCATCGCCGGTCCCATGGCGGCGAGCTTGTTCCAGAAGCCACACGGGGATCCGAGTCCGCGTGATGCAAGGGACACCTCCCATAACGTCGGGACGGCTTTCAATGCCGGGGAAATCGTCACCCAGATCCTGAACGATCCACCGAAGCAGCTCCGCCTTCTCGGCCCGCGTCATTTCGGCAAGCATTTTTTCTCTTTCAGCGGTGGTCATCGTGGTCTTTATATCATTTTGTCGTTGTCAGCGATATCGCTGCCCATGTTTGATCACGATGTCTACATTCTGTAGCAAATTGATGTGTCGCAGCACATCACCTCGCACAGCAATGATGTCGGCGTATTTGCCCTCACTGACAGTTCCGACGCGATCCGAGACCTTCATCGCCACTGACGGCCAATACGTAGCAGCACGGATGGCGACCATCGGCTCGATACCGAAAGCGTTCACCCAAGCGTCTAGTTCGCGCCACGTCGTTTGACTGTGGAAGTTCATCGGGATACCGCTGTCGGTACCGATCAAGAGAACTACGCCCGACTCCATTAACTGTTGGATCTTGCGTTTCAAGGTGGGACGGCGTAGCGGCGTGATCTGGTAGTAGGAAAGCTGACCGGGTTTCTTTAGCGAACGCTTGATGTCGTCAACAATTGATTGCGGTAGTCCGACTTGCCATGACGGATCATCAAGCTGTTCCGGATTGTCCCGCACATACTCGTAATTCAACA